>CAMDLH010000014.1 GCA_945901405.1 Bordetella parapertussis
TGGCAGCCGCTCTACAACCCGGTGTCGAATCTGGTCTACAGCGCCACCGGCAACACCGTGCGCGACGTGTTCGTAGCGGGCGAGCAAGTCGTGCGCGACGGGCATCTCACGCGAATCAACGAACAGGACGTGCTGCGCGAAGTGGTGAAGGCCGGGGCGCGTATCACCAGCAAGCTTGACATGAAGAAGGTGATGAAGCTGGCTTGGCCGGTGGAGTAAAAATGGCAATAAAAACAATAACTTACTTGATTTAAGCAATGCCTGAATGATGCATGCCATCTGTGCCATCTATGATTAGCATGCAATTCTGCGATACAGGACGGGTTTGACTATGAGCGTTTCCATCAAGGCCTTGGGTATCGATCGGCTGGATGTCAGTGAGCGCCTTGCACTGGTTGAGGAAATATGGGCAACCATATGTGCCGATGCGAAAGCCTTTCCGTTTACCGATGCGCAGCGCGCCGAACTTGATCGCCGAATTGCTGACGATGACACCTTTCCGGACGACGTTGTGCCTTGGGATGAGATCAAGGCGGAGGTTCGGTCGCGTCTTGGGCGATGACGCTACGTGTTGTTTTCCGGCGCGCCGCGTAACGCGAGTTTGAGGACGCAGCCGCTTGGTACGAGAAAGAGCGGCCGGGCCTCGGCGAGGAGTTTGTCAGCGAGATCGATGATGCCGTTACGAGAGCGGCAGCCGCATCGCAACGTCACCCGGTCGTATACGGCGATGTACGGCGCACCGTTGCGCGGTGTTTTCCGTTTGCCGTGTATTTCCGCGTTCGGTCCGAGGCGCTGGTTGTGCTTGCGGTGTTTCATGGGCGGAGGGATCCACTCGTCTGGCAACGTCGCGCATAACCGCGTAATCGCCAGTTGCGAAGCCCGGATGCAGCGCAGCGAAATCCGGGAATTGTTTTCCGGAAAAGAAACGAGTGTGGTGCTGCCCACATCCGGCTCCCGGAATACGCTGCGCTTCTTCCGGGCTTGTGCTTACGATGAAATCGGCGCTCGCCTAATTCAACCGCATCCCCGATTCACGCACCACCTTCGCGGTTTTCTCCATATCAGCCTTGATGCGCGCGGCGAACGTTTCGGGCGTGCCGCTGATGGCTTCCATGCCTTGCACGGTGAGGGCGTCCTGCACGTCGCGCCGCTGCACGATCTTTACGGTTTCGGAATTCAAGCGCGTCACAATTTCGCGCGGCAGCGCGAGCGGCCCCAGCAGGCCCAAGAAAAACGTCGCGTCAAAGCCCGGCACGCCTGATTCGGCGACGGTCGGCACTTCGGGCATGGCCGCGATGCGTTTGGGGCCGCTCACCGCGATGGCGCGTATGCGGCCCGATTTGACATGCGGCAGTGAGCCGAGCGGGTTGTTAAACAGCAGCGACACTTGCCCTGCGATGAGGTCGCTCGCGGCGGGGCCTGCGCCCTTGTAGGGGATGTGCACAAAATCAATCTTGGTGGCGGAGCGAAACATCTCCAGCACGAGATGTCCCGCCGAGCCGTTGCCGGCGGAGGCGAAATTAATCTGGCCGGGCCGCGCCTTGGCGAATTGAATCAACTCGTTTACCGTTTTCACCGGCAGCGATGGATGCGAGGTGAGCAGCGCGGCGTATTCGCCGATCATCGAGATCGGCGTGAAGTCTCGCTGAAAATTAAGTTGCTTGTGCGTGAGTGTCACCACGATCAAGCCCGAGCCCGCGACGATCAGCGTGTAGCCATCGGGTGCGGCGCGCGCAGCATATTCGCCGCCAATCAACCCGCCGCCGCCGGTGCGGTTTTCGACGATCACGGATTGACCGAGATTCTCCGTCATGTATTTCGCGACGTAACGCGCGAGCGTGTCGTTGCCGCCCCCCGGCGCCAGCGGCACGATCAGGCGCACGGGTTTGGATGGATAAGGTTGCGCATGCAAACTGCCTGCAAGTGCAAGCATCAGGAATAATGGAGAATATAGTAAATATTTGTTTTTATTGATATTTTTATCTACCCTGCAGTTAAGCATCGTGTGTCCGTCGGGCGCGGCCATGTTATTCGACTTTCGCGCCGGAAATCTTTACCACTTTTGCCCATTTGTCGCGTTCGCTGCGTAACAGCGCGTCAAATTCAGCGGGCGAGCTGCCCGCGATATCCATGCCCAGCGCGGCATACCGCTCGCGCAACTCGGGTAGCACGCGAACCATGGTGCTATTGAGTTTATTGATTACCGCCTTGGATGTCTTCGACGGCGCGGCAACGCCGTACCAGCCAACAACCTCGTAGCCCGCGACGCCGGCTTCGTTGATGGTCGGTATCTCCGGCGCAAGCGGCGTGCGCTTGGCACCCGTCACCGCGATGGTTTTCAAACGCCCTGCGCGTGCGTGCGTAATGGCGACACCGCTGGTGAACGACACTTGCACCTCGCCGGAAATCAGCGCGGTCAGCGCTGGCGAGCCGCCCTTGTACGGCACATGCACCATCTCGATGCCCGCCATGGTTCTGAATAATTCCCCAGCCAGATGATTGGCGCTGCCCAGCCCCGACGATGCATAAGACAAGCGCGGATTGCGCGACTTCGCCAGCGCCACGAGTTCTTTCACATTGGCGACGGGCACGTTGTTGGCCACCGACAGATAATATTGCGCATGCACGATCTGCCCGACACCGGCGAAATCCTTGATCGCGTCGTACAGCGCATTGCGATAAAGGCTTGGGTTGATCACATGCGTGGGCGTCACCGTTATCAGCGTATAGCCGTCCGGCGCCGCACGCGCCGCGAGTTCGCCCGCGACATTGCCGCCGGCGCTGGGGCGGTTATCCACGACGAACGATTGCCCCATTGTGTCGGCTAGCTTGCTGGTCAAAATGCGTGCCACGCTGTCGGTGCCGCCGCCGGGCGCGAGCCCGACGATCACGCGCACGGGCCTGTCGGGATACTGCTGCGCCATCACGGATGGCGCAAGTGGCAGGGCGCTGATTGCGACGGCCGCGGTACGAATAAACACAAGAAATTGATTACTCACTGGTTGTCTCCAAAGCCATGAATGGCTACGAGTGAATAATACCGCAGTGCGTTGCCTTTCATTATCTGGACTGAAGTGGGTGTATGTGTGCGTTGAATGCACCGGTGCGGCCAAACGCGAGTAGAATATTTATGTTACCTCCATACCAAGAAGGAGTTCGAGATGCCGCAAATCAAGTCGTACGATGAAGTCAAGGACGGTAAGAAAACACGAGAAATTCCAGGCGGCGGCACGGCTTGGCGCACGGATTTTATTCGCCCGCCCGAAGGCGTGGTCGATCATCCGATGGCGTTTCTGGCAGAAGGCACGCCGCATCGCGTGATCAAGCCGCATTTTCACGAGGTTGATCAATTTCAGGTGATCGTCAGCGGCGGCGGTGTCATCGGCAAGCACGACTTGGCGATTAACGCCGTGCACTTTTCGCGCGCGCATACGCCGTACGGCCCGCTTACGGGCGATGAACGCGGCGTGGGTTTTCTCACGCTACGTGCGCATTGGGATCCGGGCGCGCAGTATCTGCCCGACGCGAAAGAGAAACTGGTCAACGTGCCCGACCGCAAGCCGTGGCAATGTACCGAGTTGCCCAAGTTCGAAGGCAACGCGGACGTCAATATTCATGCCTTCGATGAAATCAAGGATGAGCGCGGTCTGGGTGCATGGTCGATCAAACTGGCACCCGGCGCTTCGATGGCGGGGCCGGATGCATCCACCGGCAACGGCCAGTACATCATCGTCACCAAGGGCAGCCTCACTTACGAGGGCAAGGAATACAAATCGATTTCCATAGGCTTTACCAAGCCTCATGAAGGTTCGTTCCCCATCGTCGCCGGCGCGGAAGGCGTGGAAGCGCTGATCCTGAATTACCCGCGGCTCGAGACGGCGAAAGCTATCGTGCCAGAGGCGTCGAAATCAAAAGAGTTTCGCGTGTGGCAATGCCTGCTGTGCTCGTTCTCGTATGACGAAGCCAAGGGCATGCCCGAAGACGGCATCGCGGCCGGCACGCGCTGGGAAGACGTGCCCGACACGTGGATTTGCCCTGATTGCGCCACCAGCAAGGCTGACTTCGACATGGTGGTCGTGGCGTAATACACGTTTCACTCATGGCGAAAAAGGGCCGCTCACAGCGGCCCTTTTTGTTTCACAAACGTCTTCCAGCGGGCAAAAAAAGCCGGCCGACGAATCGACCGGAAAAATCGTCCTGCCAAGGAGGAGGTGGTCGGCAGAACGCAAAACAAAGTTAAAAGCCTTCGGCGCGGTAATTCGCCGCGCGGCCTGCCAGTTTTCAGCATTCAGTATAGGGATGCGCGGCGGTTAGCGCTGTACTACCAAAGGTTTAGAGCGCCTAATCCAAATGGATGATGCCGCAGCCGCGTTAACGTGATAGCAGCGCGACAAGTGAGGCGGCGGAGGTCTGATTTTCGAGCGTGTGGACGCAATCGACAACCTGCGCCCGCCGCGCCGCGCCGATCAAATTGCCGGCAAGCGCCTCGAACTTCTGTTGCGCGTGCGCCCACCCCGTGTCGGCTTCGTCATCGGCGAGGCTGCGGCGGTACTCCGCCACCACGGTGTCGCCATTTTTGAGCGTCGTGGTTATGCGGCAGCAGCGCGTTTCCGGAGCAAGCGCCGCGAATTCATCGGGCAGTTCAATCGTGCATTTGCCCATGAGCGCGAGCACGTCGCCATCCTTGAAGCGCCCGCTGTCCATCATCTTCGGCGTAATCGTGCCGTCGAGCAGCGCCATGGCTACGGTACACGGCAGCGAGTGATCGGCGGTCTCGCGCGTTTCGGGTTTCCAGATTTCCGGCACGTCCATCCAGCGCGCGAAGGCCTGGCGTATCGATTCGATTTTCAGCGACGCGATATCCTGCACGTTCACATTGCCGCGCAGTTTTTGCGCCGTGAACACCGGCACCTGGCAGTTAAAGCGCGTCGGGAACGATTTGATCATCGTCTGCCGCACGGCGAAGGTGTGATTCGCAAAACTGCCCGGGATCGGCAAATCGAAAACCTTGCCGCCCATCATCTGGTTCCACAGGCCGTACTTGCCCTCGAATACGCCGTCGGGGCCGGTCATGCCCTCGCGCGCGAGATACGCGGCGAACACGCCCGCGCGCGCACCCTGCGGGCCAGCCATGCCTTTCCACATCGACAGCGTGCCGGTGCGTGTCTGATTGAGCGCGAGATTGGGCGTGACCGCCAGCGATACCGCGTGCGCGAGTTTTTCAGCGGTCAAGCCCAATAGTCTTCCACACGCGAGCGCCGCGCCAAGTGCTACCACCGGCGTCTGATCCCAGCCATGATGGTTGTAGTCAACCACTTCGACAAAGCGGCATTGCACTTCATACAGTATGGCCGTGGCGAGCAGCAGATCGCGTCCGCTCAAGCCTTCGGCCTCCACCACCGCGAGCGCGGCGGGCAGCGCATCGGCCGGGTGGCTCACCGCTTCCATCACATAGGTGTCGCTCATATCGAGACAGCGCACCATCGCCGAATTCACGAATGCTGCCATGTCGGGCGTGGTGCGCGTCATGTCGCCGAACACGCTGGCGGTGGGGCCACCCGCAACCGGCTGCGCGAGTTTGCGCACGATGCGTACTGGCTCCATGTCGAACGCGGCGAGACTGACGGCAAGCGTGCTGAGGATGCGGGCCTTGGCGGCTTCAACGGTATAGGCGTCGAGATCCTCGTAGCGCAGCCGCAATGCGAACTTAACCAGTTTTTGTGTTGTAGTGTCCATGATGGCGGATTGTAGCGAATTGCGTTTTGAGGTGAAATCAAGGTTCACGTATAGCCACAATAGAGGACACCATGAGCGCGGATATAAAACGCATCAATGAATTGAAGCAGAAGTACGGCGCGGCCATCATCGAAAACGGTATGCGCCTGCGGCCCGATGATTTTCTGCAGGAAGTCGAATGGCGCGACAAGATAGACCAGCATTACACCCGCGCGTGGCTTGAGTTCACCTACGGCGGCCTCTTTACGCGCAAGTTTCTCGACGAGAAGACGCGGCTGATCGTGTCCATCGCACAGTTTCTGTGCCTGGGCGAACTGGAGGAGTTCGAGCGACAGATACCCTGTGCGCTCGATGCGGGCGCGAAGCCGCGCGAGATACTCGAAATCGTTTTGCAGGCGACGGTCTACATCGGCTACCTGCGGGCAAGCCGCGGCGCGCGCCTGTGCGTGAAGGTGTTTGAGCGCCTTGGGCGTCTCGATGAAATCACCAACACCCAGTTGCCGCTCGACGGGCGCATGCCGGAGCGTTCGCTCGACCGCGAGCGCGGGCTATGGCCCGCGGCAAAATCCGCCGAAGAAACCGCGCTACGTGAGCAGTTCATGGAGAAATACGGCTGGAAAAGCGTCAGCAGCCGCATACGTCTGCAATCACATCAGGGGTTCGAGAGCATGAAGAGCTACGACCGCATCGACCCGCATTACCTCAAGCTGTGGCTCGATTTTATCTACGGCGAAATGTACCCGCGCGGCATCGTCGACGACCGCACGCGCCTCTTGGTGATGGTGGGCATTTGCCTGGCGTTAAACGAACCGGTGCAACTTGAAAACCACATACGCGGCGCGATGCTGCTCGGCGCGTCGCCGCGCGAAGTGCTCGAAGTGATTCTGCATTCCACCGCGTACTGTGGCATGCCCACCACCGTCCTCACCGGGCGCTTGCTCGAACGCATTGCGAAGGAAGCAGGGCGCTACGACGAACTGGTCAAGTAGATCAAAAGGAAAATAATTGCAGTGAAAATCCCGTAGGATGGGTGAAACCCATCACAAACAGAGCATCATGGTTGCAACGGTGAGCGCCTTGCGCTTGCGAAGAACGGTGAGTGTCGGTACGCACATTGTGATTGCCGCCGTCGCGCTGCAACCACACCTCGCGGCGGCGCAATCTTATCCGAGCAAACCGATACGCGTGATCATCGCCGTGCCCGCCGGCGGCGCGCCCGATCTGGTGACGCGCATGATCGCACCGGGCATGTCGAATTTGCTCGGCCAGCAACTGGTCATCGACAACCGCGGTGGCGCGGGCGGACTCATCGGCGCGGAACTGGCGGCAAAAGCGCAGCCCGATGGTTACACGCTGTTTGTCAGCAACCCGGGTCCTCTGGTAATCCTGCCGCATCTGCAAAGACAGGCGGCCTACGACGCGTTCAGGGATTTCGCGCCGATAGGACTCATTTCGCTTGGACATTCATTGCTGGTGACACCCCCGTCGCGCCCCTATAAAACGGTCGGCGAACTCATCACATATGCACGAGCGCAACCCGGCAAGCTCGATTACGCGTCGGCGGGCAACGGCAGCGTCATACATCTCGCGATGGAGTTATTCAAGAGCATGGCCGGCGTGAACATCACGCACGTGCCGTACAAAGGCTCGCCGCAGGGATTGACCGATGTGCTCGGAGGACACGTGGCGCTGACCTTCAGCACGATTCCGCCGGTGCTGCAGCACATCAAGTTGGAGCGCCTGCGGCTGCTCGGCATCGCCAGCGCCAAACGCTCGCCGCAGTTGCCGAACGTGCCGACGATCTGCGAAGCAGGCGTGCCCGGCTACGAGATCAGCACTTGGGTCGGGCTGCTCGCGCCCGCGAAGACGCCAACGCAAATCATCGCGCGGCTGAATGAAGCGATGGTGAAAGTGGTGCGCATGCCCGAGAGCAAGACGCAGTTTGAGTCGCAGGGCGCCGATCCGGTGGGTGGCAGCGCGAAGGAATTTGCCGCGTTGATGCGCTCAGAGTCGGCGAAATATTCGAGAGCCGTAAAGGTCTCGGGATTGAAGGCGGACTGACGTTATTAGTTATCGTAAGTATTTGTTTTTATTGAGTATTATTTGTTGCGTTCTGTATCGCCTGCCAAACCCGCCCCGGCGTAAACGGCATGTCGAGATGCGTGATACCCAGCGGTCGCAGCGCATCCACCGTGGCGTTGACCAGCGCGGGCAGCGAGCCGCTGCAACCTGATTCGCCTACACCCTTGGCGCCCAGCGCGTTCATCTTTGTCGGCACGGCGTGGTCGTGTGTGACCATGTCGCGAATCAGGCCGGCGCGCGGCATGGCGTAATCCATGAAGCTGCCGCTGAGCAACTGGCCGCTGGCGCGGTCGTAAACGGTGTGTTCAGTGAATGCCTGGCCCGCGCCTTGCACCACGCCGCCGTGCACCTGGCCTTCGACCAGCACCGGGGTGATGACGTTGCCGACATCGTCGACGGCGGTGTAGCGCGCGATGGTTGCCGCGCCGGTTTCAGGATCGATTTCGACTTCGGCGATGTGGCAGCCGTTGGGGTAGGTTGCGCCGTAGGTTGCGTCGGCGATGGTATTGAACGGGTGCGGCTCGGCGGCGGCAAGTTTTTTTGCGAGTTCGATGAAGCCGATGGAGCGGTCGCCCGCGTGAAAGCGGCCATCGCAGTAGCGCAGTTCATTCTCGGCGCGGCCCAACGCAGCCGCCGCGTGCGGGCGTGCGATGTCGATCAGTTTGCCGCCGAGCAGGTGAAACACGCTGCCGGTGCCCAGCGCGCCGCGCGAGCCGCCGGTGCCGTTGCCGATGAGTTCCATCGACGGCGGCATCGGGTGAAAGCGGATGTGCTCCTCCGCGATTTGCAGACCCTGCGCGACGATTTGCGGGAAGGTTGTTTCGTGGCCTTGGCCCGAGGCTTGCGTAGCGGCGTAGAGCGTCATGTTGCCATCGGCGTCGAAACGCACGGCGACTTGATCCTTGCCGTTGCCGCCGCCGCCGGCTTCAAGATACGTCGCGATGCCGATGCCGCGCAATTTACCGGCGGCTTTCGCTGCCGCGCGGCGTTGTTCAAAGCCCGCCCAGTCGGCGTGTTTGAGGCCATCGTTCATCACCGCATCAAATTCGCCGCAGTCGTAGGTGGTGCCATTCGCGGTGGTGAACGGCATCGCCGACGGCGGAATAAAATTCCTTCGCCGCAGCGCGATCGGATCAAAGCCATGCTCGTGCGCGGCGTGATCGACCAGCCGCTCGATGGCGTAAGCGATGTCGGGCCGCCCCGCGCCGCGATACGCCGACACCGGCACGGTGTTGTTGAAACACAGCCGCGTGCGTGTGTAGATCGCGGGTATGCGATAAACGCCGCCCGCGGTCACCGCCAGATTCTTGGTGGCGATGAACGCGCCGAATGCGGGTGCGTAAGCGCCGAGTTCGGAACGATTGTCAAAACGTATCGCCAGCATGTTGCCCTCTGCATCCAGCGCCAATTCGCCGGTGAGCGACAACGCGCGGCCGTGGTAATCGCTGACGAAGGTTTCGCCGCGCGTGGCGACCCACTTCACCGGGCGGCCGAGTTTTTTCGCCGCGTACATCGCGGCGAAGTACTCGGTGTATGCAGCACCCCGCACGCCAAAGCTGCCGCCGACATCCTGCGTGATGAAATCGAGCTTGTCTTTGTCCAGCCCGGTAACAAACATGAACTGGCCGCGCATGCCGCCCTGGCCTTGAATCAGGATGTGTATGGAGTAACACCCGCTCGCCGCGTCGTGGGCGATGAGCATGGCGCGCGGCTCCATCGGGTTGCCGACGAGGCGCTGGCTGTCCACGGTGACCTTGCTGACGAATTTTGCTTTCGCGAACGCATCGGCCGCGGCCTTGGCGTCACCCGTCTCAAAATCAAACGCGAGGTTGCCCGGCACATCGGTGTGTAATTGCGGCGCACCGGGCCTGGTGGCGTCGTCGTAGTTAGTGACCGCAGGCAACTCGCGATAGTCAACGCGCACCAGCTCACGCGCATCCTCGGCTTGCGCGGCGGTTTCGGCGATGATCATCGCCACCGGCTCGCCGACATAACGCACGCGTTCACCCGCCAGCATCGGTATGTCGGGCTTCTTCATCGCCATGCCTTCGCGGCCCGGATAACCGACGACATTGGGCAGCGATTTGAATCCGGCTTGCCTCACATCGTTGCCGGTGTAGATGGCAACCACGCCCGGATGTTTTGACGCGGCGGCGGTGTCGATGCCTAGAACTTCCGCATGCGCGCGATCGGAGCGCAGAAACACGGCGTGCAGTTGATGGGGCAGGTTCCAGTCGGCGGTGTAACGGCCCTGGCCGGTGATGAGTCGAAAATCTTCGCGGCGTGACATGATAGGTTCCACATTGTTTGTTGCGCGAATTCTCGCACACTTCAAAACGTGATGTAATGCGCGTCATCGTTCGATAGTACTCACATGAATTTAACCAAACCATTGATAACAGCCGCGATGATGCTCGCAGTGAGCGGCATTGCGCATGCGCAGCAGCCGTGGCCGGCAAAGGCGGTGCGCATCATCAATCCGTTCAGCCCCGGCGGCTCGCTTGATCTGGTGGCGCGGCTGTTGGCGAAAGCGATGAACACCGAATTGGGCCAGCCGTTCATCGTCGAGAACCGTCCTGGCGCGGGCGGCTCCATCGGCATCGAGCTGGTGGCGAAGTCAGCGCCGGATGGCTACACCTTGTTGATGGTGCAAAGCAGTCTCACCGTGAACCCCAGCCTGCAACGCAAGGTGCCGTACGATCCGGTGAAAGATTTCGAACCGGTGTCCAAAGTGTCCTCGTACATGTTTTTCGCCGTGGTGCATCCTTCGCTGCCGGCGCGCTCGGTGAGGGACTTGATCGCGCTGGCGAAAGCAAAACCCGCGCAAATCAATTACGCCTCGGTGGGCATCGGCAGCGGCACGCATCTCGCGGGCGAGTTGTTCGGACATATGGCCGGAGTGAAGCTCGCGCATATTCCGTACAAAGGCACGGGGCAGGTGATGCCAGATTTGCTTGGCGGGCAGGTCGCGCTGACCTTCGGCAGCACCAGCGTGGTGCCGCACGTGAAGCAGGGCAAGCTGATCGCACTGGCGGTGACGGGGCCCAGGCGCGCGGCGGTGTTGCCCAACACACCGACCGTCGCGGAGTCCGGCCTCGCCGGTTATGAAGTGACGGCGTGGAACGCGATGTTCGCGCCGGCGGGAACGCCCGCGGCTGTGGTCAACCGGCTCAACGAGCTGGTGCGCAAGACCATCGCATCGCAGGATTCAAAATCGGTGATGGACGCGCAGGGCATGGATGGCGACACCAACACGCCGGCGGAACTCGGCGCGCTGGTCAAAAGTGAATTGGCGAAGTGGGCGCAGGTGATCAAAATCGCGGGCATCAAACCGGAGTGAATGCGTATGGATAATTTATCAATAAAAACAAATACTTACGATGAAACCACCGAGCGCCTGGTGGCGTTCGCCGAGCGTGCATCGTACGACGCGCTGCCGGCGAGCGTGGTGCACGAATGCAAGCGGCGCGTGATCGACACCTTCGCCAGCGCGCTCGGCGCATACGACAACCCGGTGAGCGTGATGACGCACAAGGTCGCCGCGCGCAGCCGCACGGATAACCCGGCAACGGTGTGGGGCAGCAATATCAAAACCACGCCCGAAGCGGCGGCCTTCGCCAACGGCGTGATGACGCGGCTGCTCGACATCAGCGATACGTATCTCGGCAAAAGCCGCGGGCACCCGAGCGACATGAATTCCGGTTTAATCGCCATTGCCGAGGCCGTGCATGCCGACGGCAAATCGCTGATCAACGCGATCACGCTGGCGTACGATGTGTATTGCAGCTTTTGCAATGCCATCGATGCCAACGCCAAGGGTTGGGATCAGCCGGTGTACAGCGTGTTGGGTTGCGTGCTCGGCGCGGGCAAGTTGCTCAAGTTGAATCACGATCAACTCGCAAACGCGGTGTCGCTGGCGCTGGCGCCCAACATGGCGCTGGCGCAAAGCCGCCGCGGCCATCTGTCGAACTGGAAGGGCTGCGCGGGCGCGAACGCCTCGCGCAATGCCGTATTCGCGGCGATGCTGGCGCAGGATGGTTTCACCGGGCCGTCGGCGGTGTTCGAGGGCGATGGCGGGCTGTGGCAGGTGCTGGGGCCGCACGACTGGCCGCTGCCGCAAGACAAACATCTCATCAGCGAGACGCATATCAAGTTTTTGCCGGTGTGTTATCACGGCCAATCGTCGGTGTTCGCCGCGCTTGACCTGCGCGACAAAGTTGCGCTGGATGACATCGCCGAAATCACCGTGGATAGCTATGGCGCGGCGGTGATGATGATGGGCAACGACCCCACGCGCTGGGCGCCAAGCACGCGCGAGACCGCCGATCACAGCATGCCGTACGTGGTGGCGAGCGCGCTGCTTGACGGCGCGGTGAACGATGCGTCTTTCAGCGACGCACGGCTTGCCGATGCCACGCTCTCGCGCCTGATGGCGAAAGTGAAAGTGCGCAGGGACGAGCGGCTGGAATCACATTACCCGGAAGGCGCGCCGGGCCGCGTGAGCATACGTACCAACAGCGGCGCCATGCACGTGAAAGAAGTGATCTACCCGCAGGGGCACTTCAAAAACCCGGTGAGTGATACACGGGTTGTGGAGAAGTTTCACGAGTTGACGGCGGCACGGCTCACGCAGGCGCGGCGCGACAGAGTGCTGGAAATGTTGTGGGGGTTGGACAAGGTGGATGATGTGGCGCAAGTGGTGAGCGCGTTGAGCGGCACGTAAGAAATCTTCACCGTGCCTGCGCGGTAAATTTTTTGTTCAAGGGGCAAGTCAATGATTGAATTCAAGACGATTTCATACGAAGTCGTAACCGTGGGCGAGGAGTTCCGCTCCGACGATTTCACGGTAAAGCCGGAGGATGTCGACACTTTTGCGTTTGCAGTGGACGACCACGATCCGTGGTATTTCGAGGACGAGAGTGATTCACCCTTCGGCGGCAAGATCACGCATCCGGTGCTGCTCGGCAACCTGGCGCTGTTCATGCGTCACAACAAATACATCGTGCCCGCCGGGCTGCACGCCAAGATTCACTGCGAGTTCGTCGAGCCGATCCGCATCGGCATGCGCGTGCGCGCCTACGGCAAGCTCACCGAAAAATACCAGCGGCGCGGGCGTCATTACATCGTGACGCAGTTCGAGACGCGCGACGAGGACAACGGCCAGGTGCTGGTGCGCGGCCATTTCACGCAAATGATATTCCCGCAATCAGGAGTGCATGAACATGCCAAAAACGGCTGAAGCACTGGTGCCAGGCATGGAGTTGCCGGCGCTCAAAAAAACCATCCGCCAGCGCCAGATCGATTGTTACTCCGGCGTGCGGCCCAATTCGATACACACCGATCTTGAATGGGCTCGGAAGAAAGGTTTCCCGCGCACGCTGGTGCAGGCGCTGATGTCCACCGCCTACGTATCGCAGATGATGGTGAAGTGGCTGGGCGAGGGCTTTGTCAAAGGCGGCACGATTTCCGCGAGCTTCATCCGGCCCGTCTACGAAGGCGACACGCTGACCGCGCGCGCGGTGGTGAAAAGCATGGAGGAAGCCGGCGCCCGCCCGCGTGTCACCGTCGAATGCTGGTGCGAAAATCAGGATGGCGTGAAAACCATGGTGGGATCGGCGAGCGGTTTTGCCGATCATTTACGGACATAAATAACGATGAATGCACCTATGGTTGTAAAGGACTTGCCCGATATTGCACCGCTAATGGCGCCGCGCAGCGTCGCCCTGGTGGGCGCGACCGATCACCCCACGTCGTTCGGCGGACGCGTGTTCCAGCAGATGACGGGCTTTGGTTTCCCCGGAAAAATTTATCCGGTCAATCCACGGTTGAAAGATATCAACGGCCTTAAGTGTTATCCCGGCATCAAGGATTTGCCGCAGACGCCGGATCACGTCGGCATCGTGGTGTCGAGCGAGCGCGTGTTTGATGTGCTCGCCGATTGCGAATCAATCGGCGTGCGCCATGCAACCGTTTTCAGCGGCGGCTTCGCCGAGACCGGCACGGACGAGGGTCGCGAGCGCCAGAAGCGTCTGATCGAATTCGGACGTAAATCCGGCATTCGTTTCATGGGGCCCAACTGCAACGGCATCGTGAATTTTGTCGACCGCTTCGCGATGACTTCCACTGCCGCGATTCGGGGTGTGTATGCGAAAGCAGGCGATATCGGCGTGGTCAGCCACAGCGGCGGCCTCGGCCAGATCAACGTAATGTGGCGCGCGATGGAGCATGGTCTGGGCATCAGCTACGAGGCGAGTTGCGGCAACGAGGCCGACATCGACACGCTGGATTTCGCGCGCTTCATGCTGCATTCGGACACCACCAACGTGGTGCTGCTCGCCATCGAAGGCATCAAGAGCGGCGAGAAATTTCGCCAGCTTGCACACGAGGCTGCTGAACTCGAAAAGCCGTTGGTAATTTTGAAGATCGGCGCCACCGAAGCGGGCAGCCGCGCGGCCGCCTCGCACACTGGCACGATTGCCGGGGACAACGACATCATCAAGGCGGTGTGCCGGCAGTATGGTTTGACACAAGTGCACGAATGCAACGAGCTGTATGAGACGGCGGTTTTCCTGCGCCAACGTAAATGGCCCAAGGCGCGCGGCCTCGCGGCGGTGGCGCCCACCGGCGGCAACGTGGTGAACCTCGCTGACGCCGGCGCGATCTTTGACCTGCAATGGAACTCGTTTACCAGCGGGACGCAGGAAGCATTGAGCAAGCTGATGCCCGGCTACGGCAAGGTGGGCAACCCGACCGATCTCACCTCGGCCGCAACCGGCGATCAGGATTTTTACCGCAAGGCGTTGACCACGATAGCCGCCGACCCCGGCGTGGATGTGATGATTCCCATCGTACCTTCACCGACGAAAAAGAATCTGCTGCAAACGGTCGAGATCATGAATCAGTGCGGCAAGCAGACGGCGATGTTGTGGGTGGGCGGCTGTGTGGATGAAAAAGAATTCCGCGCGCGTGATCTGATCAGCGCTGGCGTGGTGGTTTACCGCGACGCGACACCATGCACGCGCGCGATACGTGCTGCGTACGATTTCGGCCAATTCGTTACGGCAAAAAAATCAGGCGCGTTGACGCCAAAGCGTCCGGACGGCATCGATCAAGCATTGGCGCAAACGCGCTTCAAGACCGCCGGAGAAAAAATTACCGAACGTGAGGCCAAGCAGATTTTGGCGTGTTACGGCCTGCCGGTGACACAAGAGTCGCTGGCGGAAAGTGCAGCAGAAGCCGTCAGCCTCGCCGCGAAAATCGGCGGCAAGGTCGTGCTCAAAATCGATTCGCCAGACATCGCGCACAAAACCGAAGCCGGCGGCGTGCGTCTTGGCGTGGAAGGCGCGGTGGCGATCACCGAGGCGTACGAGGCCATCGTCAAATCAGCGAAGCAATATGCGCCGCAAGCCAAAATCAACGGCGTGCTGGTGCAAGAAATGGCGCGGCCCGGCGTGGAGATGATGCTCGGCGTGATCCGCGACCCAGTGTTTGGCCCGATAGTCGTGGCGGGCCTGGGCGGTATTTTTGTCGAAGTGCTGAAGGATGTCGCCTATCGCGCCGCGCCGGTGACGCCGGTGCAGGCGCATGAAATGCTCGACGAATTGCGCGGCAAAAAAATGCTCGAAGGCGTGCGCGGCATGGCGGCGCGAGATCGAGACGCGCTGGCCGATGCCATCGTACGGCTGTCGTGGTTCGCGGCTGATTTCAGGAACGAAATCGCGGAGATGGATATCAATCCGCTGATGGTTTATGAGCAGGGCGCGGGTGCGCGCATGCTCGATGCGCTTATCGTTCGCACCCAATGAACCGTCGTTCCGGGCTTGATCTTTGAATTAATATAACCATATGTTTTTAAAGGTATTTTTAATTCTGTTGATGATCGCCACGACGCACGCCCAAGCGCAGCCTGCGAGCAAGTCCCGCTATCCCGAGCGCCCCGTGCGCGTGGTCGTGCCCGTAGCCGCAGGCGGCGGCACCGACATCATCGCGCGGCTCACCGTCAGCAAACTGAGCGAAGTGGCTGGCCAACCCTTCGTCGTCGATAACCGCCCCGGTGCTGGCGGCGTGCTCGGCAACGAAATCGTCGCACACGCGCGGCCCGATGGTTACACGCTGCTTTTTACCTACGCCGCGCACACGATAGTGCCGTTCATCTATCGCAAGGTGCCGTACGACGTGTACAAGGATTTCACGCCGATCACGCTTGCGGGCCAGCAACCGCTGTTGCTCGCGATCAACGCAAATGTTCCCGCCAACACCACGCAGGAATTGATCGCGCTGGCGCGCGCGAAGCCGGGCGCATTGAATGTGGCGCTCGCTACACCCAGCAGTTCCGGCGCGCTGGCGGCCGAGTTGTTCAAGATGCTCACCAATACCAAAATGGTTTCCGTGCCGTTCAAGGGCGGCGCGCCCGCGCTCACCGCGCTGCTCGGCGGCGAAGTGCAACTCATCTTCACCACGCCGCCAACCGTGATGGCCTTCATCAAAAGCGGCCGCGTGAAAATTCTCGGCACCTCGGGCAGGGAGCGCTTGCCGTACCTGCCTGATGTGCCGACGCTGGCCGAAGCCGGTGTGAAAGATTTTGAAACCGCGCCATGGCAGGGCCTGCTCGGCCCGGCGAATTTGCCCTTGCACATCGTCGATTACTTGCAAACGCAAATCAGAGCAGTGCTTCGCCTTCCTGAAACCAAGGAGAAATTCGCCGCCTCCGGCACCGATGCCATCGGCAACACGCCCGTCGAGTTTGGACGCATGATTCAACGTGAATTGGAGCAGAACAAGAAAGTGATACAGGCGGTGGGGATGCGGGCGGATTGAGCGCTTACCAATTTACCACCTCGGCGCCTCGCGGCGTGCACTCGGCCTGCCGGCGCGTGATTTCGACCACGCGGCAAAATATTTTTTCAAGGGCTTGGGCAAGTTGTCGCGAAAGTCATCCGTGAGCGGAAACTGCGGCATGAAGTCGTGCACGGCGTCGAGCACCAGATTTCCCTGATTGAAATCCTTGGGCCGTTTGGTGGCCAGGCGCGTGGGTTTTTCCGACAACCATAGTTTATGCAAAGCGAAATAACGCGGGTCGGGTGCGATCATTCTGGCGGCGCTGCTGTCGCGAGCGACAACGACGTGAGAGACTTGCTGGCCGAGCAAGAGCCAGTCTTGCTCCTCAAGCGGAATCGGCGACAACTGCTCGCTTTTCGGGTATTCGTGCGCGATGGATTTCGCGAGCAGTACTTCCACTTCGTAGCCCGCGCGGTTGCGCAACTGAAAAGTGCGCTCGGTATTTTTGGTGTAGGTGGCATCCAGCCGCTTGAGCAATTCGCGCAGAGAGCGGGGTGCTTCATTCAAGTGTTGCGCCAGCGGGTCATCGGCGGGGACGCCCGCGGCGCGCGCGGCGTTCCACCCTAACGCGGGCGCGCCCGCCTGTAAATCGAGTTTGCCGGAGGTCCATGTCATGTCGAAGTCCTCGGTGGCCTCGACATCCATGGCAAAGCGGGCATTGGCCTCGATCTCATACGTCGCCATGGCGCTCGCACCCACCACCATGTAACGATGCCCAAGGTAACCGTAAACATCCATCAGGCGCAGGATGGCGGCGGCCTCACTGGCGATGACGCCCATGCGCACATTCTGGCCCAGGCGCAGCGCGCGATACTGGCGGCACAGATTTTCAAGGTGCGTCAGGCGCTCGCTTTCCTCATTGAACGCGCCAGCCTTCAATTCACGTTGCCGCGACGCCATTGCCGTCAATTCCGGCGTGAGGCGGCCCAGCGAGTCGCCCAGGCCTTTTCCCGCGTCGGTCATGCGGTAGAGATACTCATATTGCGCGGCTTCGCCGTTTGACGACTCTTTAGATAACCTTTTGATTTGAAACACAAAATCAAGAGCGGCCGCGCGCCGCGCCGAATCGAACCACGCATCGTATTGCTGCGACAGGTTGGCAAGCACGACTCGCTGGGCGTCGCTGAATTCGTGGAGGGACATTTTATCCGTAAAAATCAATAACTCATTATTATACGGATAAAAAATTAATTTACATAGGGGTATTGTAATTTTTATCCGTAAATTGTGTAAATTATAAAAATTACGGATAAACCGCCTGCCAACAGGTATGGCGGGTGGTGCGCTTCGTACTGCGTTCTACACAAGCTGCGCCTGCCCGGACTGCGATTACTTCAGCACGATTAGCGCATCCGCCGCCACTGCCCCCATGCCGCGCGGGCGCACCAGCACCGGGTTGATATCGATTTCGGCGATGCGCTCGCGTTGCGCCCAGGCGAACTGCGAGGTGGCAGCAAGCAATTGCGCCAGTGCGTCGACATCGCGCGGCGGGGCGCCACGTACACCGTCGAATATTTTCGCTGCGCGCAGTTCGCCTATCATTTCGTGTGCGACATTCACATCGAACGGCGCGAGTCGGTAGGTGACATCCTTCATCAGCTCGGCCAGCGTGCCGCCCAGGCCGAAGGCGATCACCGGGCCGAAGGAGGGATCGTTGATGACGCCGACGATGGTTTCAATGCCGTCAGTGATCATTTCGCAGACAAGCAGGCCTTCGAGCTTTGCATTGGGTGCGTGTTTACGCACGGCGGCGAGCATGTCGATCGAGGCTTGCTCCAATGCTTGCGCGTCGGCGATGTTGAGTTTGACGCCGCCGGCGTCGGTCTTGTGCGGGATGTCTTGCGAGACTATTTTGAGTGCGACTGGGAAATTTACATTTGGCGCTTTGGTGATTCGTTCAGCGGGTAACAGCACGTCGCGGCTCACGGCAATGCCGCATGTGCCAAGAATTTGTTTTGATTGATTTTCGTTGAGCGCGCCGGAGCCGGCAGGCAGCGTGACCTCGTTCGATGGTATGAGGCCAACGCTGCCGCGCGACAGCAATTTGTACCGCGCTTCCACCCACTGCGCATTAAGCGCGATCACCTTCACCACGCGATTGGGCGATGGAAAATTCGGTATGCCCGCTTCCCGCAGCACTTCAAACGCCCCGCAGCACACTTCCGCCGGCGGCGAGCAGAAGGCGTAGATCGGTTTCTGGTGGCGCTTCTGCGCCTTAGCAACGGCATCGGCGCCGTTGCGCACGACTTGGCCAATCGCGGTGGCGAACATGACTCCCAGGGTATGCACCGCTGGATCGCCAAGCACGGCATCGACAACTTGCTCGAACGCGGGCACGTTCTGGCTGGTGAGGAATCCCGCCGCGTAGTCTATGGGGTTATCCGCCGACACCGCTCTCGGTATCAGCCGGGAGACCTCGGCCACTGTTTCTTTGCCCAAAGGCGTGAGCTTGATGCCGCATTCATCGGCGGCATCCGAGAACACCACCGCCGAGCCGCCGCTGCCGCCCATGATCGCGGCGTTGCGGCCCGCGGGCTTGTGCGGCTGCAGTTGATGTGCGAGCAGAAAATCAATCGCTTCCTCGATGGTTTGCACTTCGATCACGCCGCATTGCCGGAGTGCCGCGTGCCAGATGTCGTAGACGCCGGTCATGTTGGCGGTGTGCGAGGCCGCCGCTTTCAGGCCTTGCTCGGTATTGCCGGCTTTCCACACCACCACCGGCTTGCCCGCGGCCAGCGCGCGTTCACATGCGGCCACCAGCGCGCGGCCATCGCGCGAGCCTTCGAGATAGGCGAGTATGGCCTTGGTCTCCGGGTCGTCGACATAGGCGTTGATTAACTCGGTGGCGCCGATGTCGGTCTCGTTGCCGCTCGCCACCACGTAGCGAAAGCCTATGCCCGCCACACCGCAGCGCACAACGATACTGTTGCCGAAACCGCCGCTTTGCAGCACCGCGGATACGCCGCCGGCCTTCAGCGTGGGCGGCTTGCTGATGCTGCCGAACGCAGCGTAGACATTGGCGTGTATATTGACCAGCCCCAGGCAATTCGGGCCGATCAGCCGCACATCTTTTTCGCGCGCGGTTTTCAGCAGCAGCGCTTCAAGCGCGATGCCTTCCTCGCCCGATTCGCGAAAGCCGCCGCCGAGAATCACCGCGTTGCGCACGCCATGATCGCCGCACGCCGCCACCACATCGACCACTTGCTTCGCGGGCAGCGCGATCACCGCCACGTCACACGGTTGCGGCACATCCGTAATCGAGCCGTAACATTTATAGCCGAGGATATCCGGGTAACGCGGGTTGACCGGATAAATGCCGCCCTTGTAACCGTAGGTCTTGAGCGCTTCGAGCGTCTGGCCGCCCGCGCGGTCGGCGCCAGGGCTGGCACCGACCACGGCGATACCGCGCGGATTGAATAGCTGTTGGAGTTTGGACACGTTGATCTTGAAGAAAAGCGGAAGGAAGTTGATGCGTATTCGTATTGCGAATGGATTCAGGATTCCCCGCAACCGCGCGCAATGATGATACAGTAAAATCTCTCGCGAACTTCCCTCACGCGGTCCTTGCTGTCCAATAACTGGAACCTTTCCATGAGCACGACGCAACCCACACTGCCCCAGCGCGTGGCGCAAACCGCGGTAGCGTGGTTGAGCATTTCACGCGCGTGGAGTTGTTCGGCTACCCAGAGGCGCATCGGGTGCGCGCGACCATCGATCCCGAAAGCGCGCATGTATTTAGCTTTACACCGGAGTTGGTGAGGGAGAATTATTTCGACCGCGGCAAAAAATGATGCACAAACTTGGGAGACATTAAATGCCGCTACTGGCAGAAAAGAAAGACCACATCCTCACGCTGACGTTGAGCCGCCCCGGCACGCGAAACGCGTGGGACGAGGATTACAACGAAGGCATCGTGCGCGAGCTCGATAAAGCCACGGACGACGACGATGTGCGCGTGGTGATACTCACGGGTGACGAAGCGGGCGGGGCGTTTTCGGCGGGTGCGAATCTCAAGAAAGAGAATGCGCACACCACCGGCGGCGCGAAAGCGTTCGTCAAGAAAATCCGCCGTCCGCGGCGCTTCGCGGCCAACTTCATCGGCGATTTTCCCAAGCCGGTGATTGCGTCGGTCAATGGTTACGCCATCGGCGTGGGCGCGATTGTCAGTCTGGCGTGCGACTTAATTGTCGCCTCGGATAAATCAGAGTGGCGGCTACCGCAAGTGGCGCTGGGCATCATCCCCAACTACGGTGGCGGCACGCGCGTGGCGCGTTACGCGGGCAAGGGCATGGGCATGAAGCTCGCGATGGGTTTCCCGCTGAAGGCGGAGGAAGCCTATCGTCACGGCATCGCGCAGTGGCTGGTGCCGCACGCGGAGCTTAAAGCCAAGACTCTGGAGATCGCCGAACACATCGCCGGCCTGCCGCCGCTGGCGGTGAGCCTGATGAAGGAGTCGCTGATACGCGGGCTGGATATTCCGAATATTCAGGATTCGTCGCTGACGGACGCGTATCGTTTTCTTGTGCTTGAACTATCGAAGGACAAGGATGAAGCGCACAAGGCTTGGCGAGAGAAACGCAAGCCCAAGTTTACGGGCGAGTAGAATTTATGAATTGCTGTTGACCCCACCCCCACCCTAACCCTCCCCCTGAAGGGGAGGGGACAGTAGCTCCTTCCCCTTCAGGGGGAAGGCTGGGATGGGGGTGGGGTATCGTCAATAACCTATCCAACATTCCAACCGGAGACCCACCATGGAAGTCGAATCCACACTAAAAGTCATCAACGAAAAAGATTTCAAAGGCGCGCGCGGCGTGACCGACGGGCAGACCTACACGCGGCTCATCGGCTGGCCCGGTGTGGTCGATACCGACCGCGTGCGTCTGGGCCGCGCTAGTTACAAGCCGGGCACCTATGAGCAACTGCACTGGCATCCAATCGAGGCGTGTTACTACGTGATTTCCGGCCACGCCACGGTGCGCGATTTCAACGGCAAGGAATACGAAGTCGAGGCCGGCTCCATCATCTACGCGCCGCCGGGCATCGCGGGCGCGCACGAGTGGGAGGTGAAGGAAGCGCTCGAACTCATTGACATCCGCGCCTGCAACGAAACCAATCGCAAGATACAGTACACGGTGGACAAGGTGACCAAGCGCTCGTACATCGACCTTGAGGATCTCAAGTACCGCGACGCGATCAGCTTCAAATCGCATTATTGATTCACGTTCATATGCTGTTAACGCGCGCTTTGCAGAAGCGCGCGTAACGGCTATAGTTCGCAGTCCATCCGGCCGCTCCGGATTGTGCCGGCGCGATCAAGAATTTATCAAAGGAAACAAATACTTATGTTCGACCTTAACCTGACCCCAGAACAACTGGAAATGCGCGATACGCTGCGCGACTTCGCCGAGCGCGAGATGAAGGCTGCCGCGATCCACCCTGACCGCCTGCAACCATTTGAAAAACCGGTGATGACCGATCTGCTGGCGAAGGCCACGCAACTTGGCATCCGCACGCTGTCGCTATCGGAAGAAGCCGGCGGCGCGGGCGCCGACAATCTCACAACGTGTATCGTGCTCGAAGAGTTGGCGTCGGGGGAAGTCGATATCGCGACCATCCTCGGCCAGACCGCGACGCTGGGCCGCACGCTGTTTGACGATTTGATGACGGCGGAGCAGAAAGCCAAATATCTCAAATCGTTTGTCGAAGACGACAACTATCATCTCGCGTTCGCGGGCGCCTCCATCGAATCCGGCACCGGCTGGACTTACCATCGAGATGCTTACGACGAAGGCGTGGTTGTGCCAACCGCATCGCTGAAAGGCAACGACTGGATCATTAACGGCCGCGTGGAAGCAGTGTCGAATGCGCCGCTGGCGAAGTTGTTCGCCGTGCAGGTGCGTACCGACAACAAGAAAACCGGCATGAACGGACTCACCACGTTCCTGATTCCGCGCGACACGGCGGGCTTCACTGTGGCCAACACGATCACCGCGTTCGGCGGCCCCAACAACACCATGACGCGCTGGCACCACGGCACGGCGGCGGCGATTGAACTGAAGGATTGCAAAGTGCCTGCCGCCAATGCGCTGGGCAAGGTGGGCGGATGCCCGTTCGCCGACGGCAAGCTGCTTGCGCGCAACAGCGTGTCGTCGGCGGCGATCAGCCTCGGCGTGGGCCGCGCGAGCTACGACGCGGCGGTGGATTACGCCAAGATGCGCCGCCAGGGCGGCCGCAACATCATGGAGCATCAAGCCATCGGCACCAAGATCGCCGATTGCACCATCAAGCTCGAACTTTCGCGCAACATGATCTGGAAAGCCGCGTGGTCGCTCGATCATCCCGAGGCTGTCGCCGGCCGCAGCGTCTCTGATTTGCCGCTGCACGTGATCGCGCGCGTGTCCACCGCGGAAGCCGTGCACGAAGTCACGCTGCTCGCCGCTGAGTGCTTTGGCGCCATGGGCGTGATGCGCGACATGCCGCTGCAAAAATATGTGAACGACGGATTCATCATCGCGCACTCCGAGGATACCGATGGCGCGGCGAAGCTTGCGATTGCGGAATCGGTGGCGGGATACGTGCGAAAGTTAGCTGCATAACACAGCATCAAAATTTAGTCTCCCCGCAAGCGGGGCGAGGGGATGCAAAATAGTCGAGGAACTGAAATGGATTTTTCACTAAACGAAGAGCAGCGCCACTGGCAACAGGAAGCACGCAAGTTTGCCGAGGAAGAATTGCGCCCGGCATCACTGGCGCGTGATCAGATCGAAGGCGGCTTTGAGCCGTGGGATTGGAGCATCATCGAGAAGGGTTCCAAGCTGGGATTCCGCACGCTGGCCGTGCCCAAGGAGTGGGGCGGGCCGGGCGCGGATTTTGTGTCGCAAGCCATCGTGATGGCGGAACTCGCGCGCGGCGACAGCGCGATGTCCAAGGCTTTCAGCCAGAACTGGAAATGGAGCCACCTGATTTCGGTGGCTTGTTCCGACGACCAGAAAGAGCGTTTTCTGAAACCGTTTCTCGCCGATCACCGTTACGTGATGGGGCGCGGCATCACGGAGCCCAATTCCGGTTCGGACAACCGCATGCCACCGGAAGATGATCCGAAGGCGGGCTACCGTTTGAAGGCCGAGAAAGACGGCAACGAGTGGGTGCTCAACGGCAGCAAGTGTTTTATCGCCAACGGCAGCGTCGGTTCGTTGTTCTTCGTCGATGCGCGCAGCAATCCGGATGTGAACATCAAGCAGGGCGGCACGCTGTTCATGGTGCCCAAGACCACGCCGGGCTTCACCATCGGCAAGGTGTTCAACAAACGCGGTTGGCGCTTTTACCAGAACGCTGAGTTGATATTCGAGAACGCGCGTCTGCCGCAGGAGAACGTCGTGGGTTCGGTGGGCACTGGCTCGGTGAAAGCAGGCAAGGGCGACACCACCGGCGGCGATATCTTCGGCGATCTGGAATTGGCCGCGAACGCGCTGGGTGTATGTGATGACGCCGTGGATATGGCAATGAGTTTCGCGCGCAGCCACAAGCGCGCCGGCAAATACCTGATGGAGCATCAGCTGGTGCAACTGTGTCTGCATGAGATGCACATGCTGACCGAGGCGCTGCGCTCCTTTGTGCTGCGCACCGCGTGGCAGCACGATGCGGGCGAGCACTCGGCGAATGCCGGCTTCGTGATGAATTACTCGACTGATATCATTCAGCGTGTCACGCGGCTTAACATGCAGGTGCATGGCGCCGAGGGCTGCATGATGAATGCACGTGCCGACAAACTGGTGCGCGACGCGATGGTGTGGACGCATCTGGCCGGTGACAATGTGCAGCGTATGAAGATATTGAAGCGGTTGAAGTAACCCGCAGGCAAATGTAGAAATGCAGTGAATCGCGCCGGGTCATGCCCGGCGCGGTTGTTTCAGCGGTCGTCATTCCAGCGCAGGCTGGAATGACGGTAGTTGTTTTTAATCCGTGTTCATCCGTGGCTAAAAAAGCTGTTGACCTCGAACTCAATATGCAACCCGAAATCCTGATACTCACCCGCCTCTTTACACCAGCGATTACCGCGCTCGATCAGGCCTACCCCACGCACAAACTGTTCGACGCACCAGATGCCGATGCATACCTCAAGCAGGTCGCTGGCAACATAAGAGCGATCGTGACCACCGGACTTCTGGGCGTGCGCAATGAAGTCATGGCCGCGCTGCCCAAGCTCGAAATCGTGTTGTGCTTCGGCAACCCGCGCGGCACGGTTGATCTTGCCTATGCCAAGGAGCACGGCATCGTGGTGGCGCGCACGCCCGACAGCATTGCATCACCCGTGGCCGATGTCGCCGTCGGCTTGATGCTCAACATCATGCGCCGCTTTGGCGAGGCCGATCGCTTCGTGCGCGCGGGGCGCTGGCCGCACGGTGCGTTCCCCATGGGGCGCGATCTTGCCGGCAAGACCTGCGGCATCGTGGGGCTGGGCCGTATCGGCCGCGAGATCGCCACGCGCGCCAAGGCGTTCAACATGCGCATTTGTTATCAGGGGCCGCGCCGCAAAACGGATGTGGATTACGCATACTTCGACGATGTGGTGAAACTTGCGCGCGAATCGGATTGCCTGATTGTCACCTGCCCATCAAACGCGGCGACGCGCGGCCTCGTCAACCGGCAAGTGCTCGATGCATTGGGCGCGGAAGGTTTTCTGGTGAACGTCGCGCGCGGCGCCATCATCGATCAGGCGGCGTTGATTGCATCGCTGCGTGACAAGCGCATCGCGGGTGCGGGCCTCGATGTATTCTGGGACGAGCCCAACGTGCCCGCTGAATTGACGGCGCTTGAGAACGTGATACTCACCCCGCATGTCGGTTCATCGACGCTCGAAGTGCGCCAGGAGCGTCAGCGCAAGATGTTTGAAAACCTCACCGCGCATTTTTCCGGCAAGCCCGTGCCGTATCCTGCGGTTCAGTTATGAGATATTTTAAGTTATTGTTTTTATTGATATTTTTTTCTTGTGCTCCATGCGTGGCCGAGGCGCAACCGTTTCCCGCCAGACCCATACGCATGATCGTGCCAGTGCCGCCCGGCGGTGGCGCTGATTTCGTCGCGCGCTCATACGCGTCGCGCCTGGGTGACGCGCTCGGCCAGCAAGTGGTGGTGGACAATCGCGGCGGCGCGGCGGGCATAATCGCGATGGAGGCCACGGCCAAAGCCGCGCCGGATGGTTACACGTTTATTCAAACCAACGTCTCTACCATCAGCATCAATCCGTACATGTACTCGAAGCTGCCATACGACGCCGAGAAAGGTTTTGCGCCGATTTCGATCTGCACACTGAATCCGCTGGTGCTGGTGGTGCATCCGTCGGTCGCCGCGCGCGGCGTGCCGGAGCTGGTGAATATCGCCAAGGCGAAGCCGGGCACGGTTACCTACGCATCGCTCGGCAGCGGCAGCATTCAGCATCTGGCCGGATTCATGTTTGCCAAAGCGGCGGGCGTGAACATGATCCACATTCCCTACAAGGGGGCCGCGCCCGCCACGGTGGATTTGCTGGCGGGCCAAGTCAACATCGCGTTCAGCGGCATCGGCACGGTGATCGCGCATGTGCGCGCGGGCAAGCTGCGCGGCCTCGCCACCACGGGTGCGAAGCGTGTCGAGTCTTACGCCGATTTGCCGACGATGGCGGAATCCGGCGGCCCGGCAATGCAAGTGGAATTATGGAACGGCTTTCTCGCACCGGCGGGCACACCGGCGCCCATCATCAAGCGCCTGTCGGATGAGATCAACAAGATCGCCAAGACCAGCGACCTGCCGCAGGTGCTGGCCACGCAAGGCACATCGCCGGTGACAAACACGCCGGAAGAATTCGCCAGATTCATCAAATCCGAGCAGGTGAAGTTTTCGCGGCTGGTGAAGGAAACCGGGATTAAACTGGATTGAGCGCGTACCGTTCGCGTATTGCAAATGCCGTTTTGCATTGGCTAATTCGCATGTCCTGCGGCGTGTCCCTCGGCTGTTGCCGCCATAACATTGCGCGGCGCAAGACAGTCACCGATTAGTCTTACCTCGATGCCGGCGGCGCGCAGCGGTGCAGCCAGGCTGATGTCGGGCGCGCGCGGCGTCGAGTAGGCGAAGAACGCAACGTTGTGTATCACGGTTTTCGCACCCGTATAAACCTGCACGATGTCGAGATCGCCGTTCTCGAAATTATCGTTCCACTGCGGTTGCGACAGCACCATCACTTCGATGCCTTTGGCGCTCAGGCGGCGGTTGATGCCCTGATGCGTGACCATCGAGGTTTCGTCGGCGATGGCGTCACGCGTGGTGACGATCACGACGCGTTCGAAAATTTGATGCAGCCGTTCGGCGCTGGCATAGGTGCCTTCGGATAAATCCATGTCGTAAATCACAGCACTGCCGCGCTGCTTTTGTGTGATGTGCAATACGCCTTGCATCGCCGAACGCAAATCGGTGACGAATTCGCGTGCCCGCGGCGGCAGCCAGCGCGGCGCGACCATTTGCGCGCCCGTGGCGAGGATCACGCTGTCGGGCTTTAATGCGAGTATGGCGCCGGTGGTGGCGGTGACACCCAACTCGAATCGCGCGCCGGCGCGTACTGCCGCAGCGTGCTGATAATCGTAAATGCTGCTAACGGCTTCGCCGCCGGGCAGTTGCGCGCGCAGGCGCGCCTTGCCGCCGATGTCGCGCGAGCGGCTGAATACGGTGACCTCGTGTCCGCGCGCGGCGGCTGTCCACGCGGCTTCCATGCCGGCCACACCCGCGCCGACGATGACCACGCGTTTTTTTGCCGGCGCGGGCGCGGGCCAGTAATCCACCTCATCGGCAAGCGCCACGCGCGGATTGTTATCGCATGACAGCGCTTGATGAAACGCCGCGCCCACGTACCAGCAGTTATTGCATGACACGCAGTAGCGGATGTCATGTGCGCGGTTTTGCGCGGCTTTATTCGGCCACGCCGGGTCGGCCACCAGCGCGCGGCCGAGTGCAACCAACTCTGCCTCGCCGCTGGCGATAATGGCATCGGCCTCGGCGGGGTCGGTGATGCGCCCCAGCGCCATCAGCGGCAAGCCGTTTACGGCGCCGCGCAGCTTGCGAAACAGCGGCATGTATACCGAACGCGGGCCGTGGTCATCAGGCACGTGCATTTCGAGCGAGCGCGCATGGCTGCCTTGCGCGAAGGTCACGTAATCGGCCATGCGCTTCGCGGTGAGGTGCGCGGCAATGGCGGCTGATTCCATTGGGTCGATGCCGCCGGGCACGCCATCATCCCCCGGCAGTTTCAGGCCGAGGATGAAATCGCTGCCGCAGGCGGCGCGTATTGCCTCCATCATTTCGCTGATTATGCGCGTGCGGCCAAGCAGATCGCCGCCGAATTCATCCTCGCGCGCGTTCGACCACGGCGACAGAAACTGATGAAACAGATGGCCGTGTCCGGCGGAGATTTCCGCGCCGGAAAATCCGCAACGCTTCAAACGTGCGGCGGATTGCGCGAAGTCATCATTCATGCGGCGGATTTCATCAACAGTCATCGGGCGCGGCACGGTGCCGCTTAAATCATCCGGTAGTGCCGATGCACCCACGGCCTCGGGGTTGCGCCCAACTTCATGACGGCCGCGGCCGGGGTCTTGTATCTGGCCAAGCAACCGGCAATCGTGCGATTCAACCGCATCGGCCCAGCGTTTCAAGCCATTCACTTCATCATCGTTGTAGGCAACGATCTTGAACGGAATATGCTGATGCCGCGCCATCGACAGCGGCTCGGTGACGATCATCGCGGTGCCCCCGCGCGCGCGATTGCCGTAGTAATGTAATTGCCGCTCGGTAACGCGGCCTTTCTCACCCATGCGCGTGGTCATCGATGCATGCACGATGCGATTTTTAAGCGGCTTGCCGGCGAGGGTGAAAGGCGAGAAGAGGGAAGGGTAGCCGTTTAACATTATGCAATAAAAACAAATACTTACGGTTTTTCGCGTAATCCGGTTGCAGCCACCAGCTTGGCCCACTTCGCATGGTCGGCGCGGATGAACGCGGCGAATTCCACGGGCGTGTTCGCGATGACATCACCGCCGAGCGTGCCGAGCCTCTCGCGCGATTCAGGCGTGGTGATGCCTTTCACGATCTCCGCGTTGAGGCGCTCGATGATCGCGCGCGGCGTGCCCGCGGGCGCGACCATGCCGAACCAGCCGCTGGTGTCGTAACCCGGCACGCCGGATTCAGAGATGGTGGGGATTTCCGGCGCCATCGATGAACGCTTCAACGAAGTGACCGCGATGGCGCGTAGCCGGCCGGTTCTCACCTGCGGCAGCAGCGTCGTCAGATCGCCCGACAGAATTTGAATCTGCCCCGCCATCACATCCGCCATCGCGGCGGCCACGCCTTTATAGGGAACGTGCGTGAGATCGATCTTCGCCATCATCTTGAGCATCTCGCCCGAAAGGTGATTAGTGGTGCCGTGCCCAGGTGAGCCAAAGTTCAATTGTCCCGGACGCGCGCGAGCGAGTGTGATGAGTTCCTTGATATTTTTCACCGGCAACGATGGGTGCACCGTGGTGACGAACGGCATGATTACCACCAGTGTAATCGGATCAAAATCCTTCAATGCATCGTAAGGAGTCTTCGGCGACAGCGCAGGGATGATGCCGAACGGCCCGGCGCTCGCCAGCAGCAGTGTGTAGCCATCCGCAGGCGCTTTAGCCACCAGCTCCGTGGCAATAGCCGCGCCCGCACCCGGACGATTTTCAACAATCACTGGCCGCCCGAATACATCGGTGAGTTTCGCCGATACCAGCCGCGCGATGAAATCACTGCCGCCGCCGGGCACAAAGCCGACGACGATGCGCACTTGTTTTGCGGGATAAGTTTGCGCGTTTGCATGCGTGGCCGCGAGTGTGCCCGCCGCAATCACGAATGCGCGAAATAGTCTTGCTTGCATCAGTCTCTTCATTCGGCAGGATTTTACCTGCATTAGAATGCCGGCAACGCAACCACAACAATTGATTCCACATGAACGATACCATTCAAACCATAGACCGCTTCGTCACACACGTCTCCACCGTGCCGGCGAATCTGGGCCAGACCGTAGGCCTGCATTTGCGCGAGAAGGTTGCCGCCTCGATTGCGAACAAGGCAAACCCGCACGTGGTGTTGTTCGTGCATGGCGGTTTTTCACCGTCGAACGTGGCCTACGATCTTGAGTACAAGGACGATTACAGCTTCATGCGCGTACTGGCGCGCGCGGGCTACGATGTGTTCGCCATGACGCACACCGCGTACGGCTCCTCGCCCAAGCCGATGATGGATGATCCGTGCAATGTCGATGCGGCATCGCAGCATCATCTGATTCCGCATGTGCTGAAAGAAAAATGCGCACCACGTTATCCGTATAAGCTGGTTTCAAGCCGCACTGAACACGATGAAGTCGAAACCGTGGTCAAGTTCATCATGGATTTGCGCCGTGTCGAGCGCATCAGCATGATCGGCTGGTCCACCGGCACGCCGCGCGCGGGCGGCTTTGCGGCGATGCATCCGGAGAAAATCGACAAGCTTGTGCTCTACGGCCCCGCGCCGTATTTTCCCAGCGACACGCCGCCCAATCCGTTTCCTGAACCCGGCGCGCCGATGATTCTGCAAAGTTGGGACATGCTGATGGAGAAGCGCTGGCAGAACGATTGCCGCAGTGAGGGGCAGATCGAGCACGCGGAAATCCGCGAAGTGATGTGGAAGGAATTGATGAAGGAAGACGGTCTCGGCGCACACTGGACAGCCGATGGCCGCGGCATCATGCGCGCGCCCAACCGCATGAATTTTGGCTGGCGCGCCAATATCGGCAATATCAAGGCGCCGACGTTGTTTCTATTGGGCGAGTTCGATAACTACGTGAACCGCGTGAAGACCTGGGATGGTTTAAAGATGGACAACCGCGCCTTCATCAAGGTGGGCTGCGCGTCACACTTCATGCAATACGAGCGCGTGCGCCACGTGTTGCACAAGGCAACGCTGCAGTGGCTGGCAAGCGGCACGATTGAAGGTGAAAAATTCGCGCGGCTGGAGTCGGACAAGGATGGCAGGCTCCATCCTTTATTGGTGTAAGAATACTTTAAAAACAAACACTTAAGTAATTGTGGCCTAGGGGATCAAGCCCCCTTCGGATACTCCAGCCGAAACGCTTTGTTGGCGCCCGGCGGCGCTTCATCGAGCGGCGTGAGGCTGGTGTCCTTGGGCATCTTGATGGCGTTGGCGACATTTTCGGTGATCAGAATTTCATCCGCCTCGGCGGTGTCTTCGCCGAGCTTGCACGCGGCGTTGACCTCGGCGCCGAACATTTCGTCCTCGCCGATGCGCAACACGTCGCCGTAACCGATGCCCACGCACAGCAGCACCTTGTCTTCCTGCGCGAGGTCCTTGCTGTGGCGCTGGCACTGCTGTTGCATGGCGATGGCGCTGCGCACGGCATCATCGGGATGGCGGTAGATCACCATCAGGCTGTCGCCCTCGGTTTTCAGCAGAATGCCGTTGCCGTATTGAATGACGGGCACCAACAGACGGTGTGATTCGTAAATGTTTTGCAGAAAGTGAATAATGCCGTACTGCTCCACGGTGCGTGAAAACCCCGACAGATCGGTGTAGAGCACCGCCCATTTTTCACCGAACAGATTCCAGATGCGCTTGTCGATGCGATCCTTGTTCGCGCCCGGCATCAGCCTTTCTTCGATCAGCAATTCAAGGCGGTCGTTCGACGCGCGCGCAATGATTTGTCTTGTAAATGACATGTCGGCTCCTAAATTTAAAATCCCACGGCTTGCCCGTCGGTGCGGCGTTCCGAGGCCGCGAAATATCCATCTTCCATTTTATAGATTAACTGCGCACGGCCGAAATCGGTTGACCAGCGGTCGGCCTGTGGCATGTCGTGACCGCGCGCCTTGAGCGCGGCGATGGTCTCCTCGGGCACGCCGTATTCGATGCCCACGCGCACGCCGTTGTCGATACGCCAGCGCGGCGCGTCGGCGGCGGCCTGCGGGTTTTGCCCGTAATCGACCATGCGCGACATTACCTGCATGTGGCCCTGCGCCTGCATCGAGCCGCCCATCACGCCAAAGCTCATCAGCGGCTGCCCGCCACGGGTCATGAAGCCCGGAATGATGGTGTGAAACGGGCGCTTGCCGGGTGCGACGATATTGGCGTGGCCGGGCTTCAAGCTGAAGCCGGTGCCGCGATTTTGCATCGCGATGCCGGTGCCCGGCACCACCACTCCGGAGCCGAAGCCGGAGAAATTCGACTGAATGTACGACACCATCATGCCCGATTCGTCGGCGGCGGTGAGGTATACCGTGCCGCCCTTGCTTGGTTTGCCGAATGACGGCGTGCCGGCTTTTTTCATGTCGATCAACTTGGCGCGTTCCTTCAGGTAACTCTTGTCGAGCATCTGCGCCGGTGTGACGCGCATGGTTGAGATATCCGACACGTATTCGTTGATGTCGGCGAAGGCAAGTTTCATCGCCTCGATCTTCAAGTGCATGGCGTCGGGCGAATCCACCGGCAGCGAGGCGACATCGAAGTTCTCAAGGATGCCCAGTGCAATCAGCGCCGCGATGCCCTGGCCGTTGGGCGGAATCTCGTGCAGCGAGTAGCCGCGGTAATCGATACCAATGGGCTCCACCCAATCACAGGTATGCGCGGCGAGGTCGGCCATGGTGATGTCGCCGCCGGTTTCACGCGCCCACGCGGCGATTTTCTCCGCGAGATCGCCTTTGTAGAACGCCTCACCCCTGGTTTCGGCGATGCGCGCGAGCGTCTTCGCCTGATCGGGGAACGAAAATTTTTCACCCGCCGCGACCGCGCGGCCGTGCGGCATGAACGCCTGCGCGTAGCCGGGTTCATTCTTTAAATCCGGCGCCTGGTTCGCCCACAGACGTGAGATCGTCGGCGTCACCATGAAGCCGTCGGTGGCATATTTGATCGCCGGCTCAAACAGATCGGCGAACGGCAGCTTGCCGTATTTCTCCGATAACTCAACCCAAGCGGATATCGTGCCGGGCACCGTCACCGAATCCCAGCCGCACCGCGCCATTTCCGTGCGGCCCTTGAAGCGTTCCGGCGTCCACTTTGCCGGCGCGCGGCCAGAGGCATTCAAACCCTTCAACTGCTTGCCGTCCCACAGAATGCAGAACGCATCGCTGCCGATGCCGTTGCTGGTGGGCTCCAGCACGGTGAGCGAAATCGCCGTGGCGAGTATCGCATCCACCGCGTTGCCGCCTTTGAGCATCATGCGCAAGCCCGCCTGCGCCGCGAGCGGTTGCGAAGTGGCGACACAATTGCGCGCCAATATCGGCATGCGCTGCGAGGGGTAGGGGAACTGCCAGTCGAACATGTCCATAATTGAATCCAGAAGGGCGTTGATAAGCCTGAATTTTACAGCGGATGATGTTGACTGTAGCATTCACGTTCGATGAACAATCCGGAGTATCAGCGCATGCGCGGCGAAAAACACTCGATGGCGGGCATGGGCGGCTCCGCCGCCAAGGCCACGCTGCTTGCGCGTTTGCAGTCATTTGGCTGGTTCAAGCTGCTCGCCCTTATGCTGGGCCTGGGCATCGTGCTGATGTTTGCCTGCATACACTGGGTTCCCGATTTGGTGCGCTGGGGCATACCCAAGCCGATGGCGGACCGCATTCCGTTTGCCGCGTTTTTCTTTGGCCTCGCGTGGGGCTTTGCCGTGGCGATCAGCGAGGAACCCAAGCTTGTGCTTCAGGGCATGGCCACGATTTTGGGCCTGGGCGCGCTGTTCTGGTTTGGCGGTCTGCTGATTGGCGGCTTGCTGGTGGCGATGGGCGTGCCGGAAAAGAAAGCGGATCTGGCGCCAGCCGTCGCGTTCTACCTTGGCTTGTTCACGGGGCTGGTGGCCGTGCTGGTGCACGTATCGGAGCGACTGAACATGCCGCGCATGACCAATGTGCTGGTGCGGGTGATGGCCATTCCGCTGGCGCTGGTGGTGGTGGCCTTCATCGTGTTTGAATTCGTGGCGGGCGCGCTATTCGCACTGGCGTATATCGATTTGTTCCTGATCGCCGCCGCGATAGTCGCGGCGATATTCGGCGTGATGATCGTGCTGGGCAAGGTGATCGATATGCGCGCACGCGGGCGCAATGGCGCGCGCCCATAACCTCGCCCGGCGCAAAGCTGATTACTTAGGTTCCAGCCCCGCCTGTTTTGCAACCTTGATCCATTTCTGAATCTCGGATTTGTTGAACGCGTCGTGTTGCTCCGGCGTGCTGCCCACCGGGTCGGCGCCCTGGCCGGCGAGATTCTTGCTTACGTCCGGATGTTTCAGCGACTTGACCAGCGCGGCGTGCACACGGTCAACGACGGGGCGTTGCGTGTTGGCCGGCCCAAACAGCGAGAAGCCGCTCGATACGACGTAGCCCTTCAGCCCCGACTCGACCATGGTCGGCACATCTGCCGCGGCGGGTGAGCGTTTCTCGCCGGTCTGCGCGATCATGCGCATCTTGCCCGCGCGCGCGAACTGAATCACCGCGGGCATGCTGGCAAACTGCAATTGCACATGGCCCGCGATCATGTCGATGGCTGCGGGGCCCGAACCCTTGTACTGAATCTGCACCAGCTTCACGCCCGCTATGGTGTTGAACAGCTCGCCCGCGAGGTGGCCCACGGTGCCGCTGCCGGCGGTCGCGTAGTTAAGCTCGCCGGGGCGCGCCTTGGCGAGCGCGATGAATTCCTTAACGTTCTTGACCGGCAGCGACGGATGCACCACAAATGCCGTCGGCACGTCGGCCACCACGGAAATCGGCGTGAAATCCCTGACGGAATCGTACGGCAGCTTCTTGGTCACGGACGGGTTCATCACGTGCGCGGCCGACACCATGATCAGGGTGTATCCATCGGGCGGCGCCTTGGAGGCGATTTCGGTGCCGATGATGCTGCCCGCGCCGCCGCGATTGTCGATGAGTATCTGCTGGCCGAAATCCTCGGCCATGCGCGGCACGACGATGCGCGCGATGATGTCGGTGTTGCCGCCCGGCGGGAAAGGGACGATCATGCGTATGGGTTTGGAGGGGTAATTCTGCGCAAACACCGTGCAGGGCATGAGCGCGGCGATCAGAATCAGTTGTCTTGAGTGTGTGTACATTTAGTGTTTCTGTTATTTTGCCAGCCCCAGTTCGCCCAGTATAGCCCTGAACTCGGCGTACTGTATATCAAAGTAAGTCGCCAGTTCGCGGCTATTCATGTAATGGCTGATGCCGCCGCCGTTATCCACCTCGTTCTTCCATTCCTCGGTGTGCGTGAGTCTGGCGAAAACGTCGTCCCAGAAGGCGATCTGCGCCGCGCTCAAACCCTTGGGCGCGATGATCGGACGCCAGTTGGCGACGACTGCGTTCACGCCTTGCTCGCGCCATGTCGGCACGCCGGCAAGCGGCCCGATCAGCCGCTGCGGCGCCGCAACCGCGATCACGCGCAAACGTCCTGCCTGCGCATGCGCGTTCAGATTGGCGGCCGGTGTTGTCACCAGACTCACGTGTCCGCCGATTACCGCCGTCATCGCTTCGCCGCCCGAGCCGAACACAGCCACCCGCAGTTTTTTAATATCGCCGCCCGCGGCCTTGGCGATGAACGCTGCCGCGATGTGATTAGTATTGCCCGCGGCGGTGGCGATGCCGATGGGCAGCGATTCGGGGCGCGACTTCATGACGTCGATCAGGTCTTTGCCAGTCCTGACCAGCGAATCAGTTTTTACCGCGAAGCCGATATATTCATCGCTTAACAGCGCGATTGGGGTGAAGTCCTTGTGACTTTGCGCGCTCTTGCCGATGATATGGTTGGTGAGCAGCGAGGTCGCTCCAAGATAGAGGTAGTGTGCGTCGCCCGCATGCTGATTGAGATAGGCTTGCGCTATGGTGCTGCCGCCGCCGGGTTTGTTGACTACCGTAATTGCAGCTTCGACATAACGCTTGTTCTGCATGATTTTTTGCAGGGTGCGCGCGGTACGGTCGATGCCGCCGCCCGGAGAGACGCCGACGATGATTTCGACGTTTTTCGCGGGTTTCCAGATTTGTGCATGCGCTGCCGCCGCGAGCGAGAATAGCAGGATCATTGCCAGTCTGATCATCAGGTTTGCCATGATGTTTGTTCGTGCGAAATCATACACCCCAATGCAGTGCCGCACGATGTGCCGGAACACGGATGCACTCTGACGCGGCATTGAAAAAACGTTAGAATTCCAGCGACCCTTCATTTGCCGCCCCGGGAGCAATTCACATGAATCCACTTGATCTGCCGTCCAACGCCGTATCCTCCACCAGCAAAGCCAAAGCTTCGCCGCGCCTCACCATCATGGGCACGCGCCACGTGGTGGCGGCAGGCCACTATCTTGCCGCGCATGCAGCATTCGAGATACTCGAAGCGGGCGGCAACGCTATCGACGCCGGCGTGGCGGCGGGCATCACGATAGGCGTGGTGCAGACCGACAAGGTGAATTTTGGCGGCGTCGCGCCGATGATTATTCACACCGCGAAAGACAAAAAGGTGCATTGCATCGACGGCCTCGGCGTGTGGCCGAAGGCGATCACGCCCGATTACTTCCTCAAGAAACACGGCGGCAAGATTCCACCCGGCGTCGAACGTTGCGTGGTGCCGGCCGCGCCGGATGCGTGGATTACCGCGCTGTCGAAATACGGCACCATGAGTTTCGGCGAGGTGGCGTCCGCCGCGATCCGCTTTGCGAGCAAGGGCTTTCCGGTCTATGGGCTGTTGTCGCAGTTCATCCAGACGCATCGCAACGATTATCTGCAATGGCCGTCGAGCGCGAAGGTGTTTTTGCCCAAGGGACGTGTGCCGCAGGTCGGCGAAGTGTTCGTGCAATCCGAGCTGGGCCGTACCTTGCAGTTTCTCGCCGACGAGGAACGCCGCGCGGCGCGCAAGGGCGGACGCAAGGCGGGGCTCAAGGCCGCGCGCGATGCGTTCTACAAGGGTGACATTGCGCGCGATGTCGCGAAATTCATCGAACGCGAAGGCGGGCTCATGCGCTACGAGGACTTTGCCGCGTTCAGCGTGAAAGAGGAGCCGACGGTCAAGACGCGTTTTAACGGCATTGAGTTGCACGCCTGCGGGCCGTGGTCGCAGGGGCCGGCGCTGCCGATGGCGCTGAACCTGCTCAAAGGTTATGACCTGAAAGCCATGGGACACAACTCGCCGGATTACATTCATGTGCTGACCGAGGCGCTGAAACTCGCGTTGTCGGATAGGCACAACTGGTTTGGCGATCCGCGCTTCGTCAAGGTGCCGATGGCGGGCCTGATGTCCGACAAATATACCGCGTGGCGGCGCGGCATGATCCGCATGGATCAGGCGTGGCCCGGCATGCCGCCGGGCGGCGATCCGAAAACGCTGACGCAAATCGAAAACCGCTGCATGCCCGAACCGCAGGGTGATGGCGATCCGGGGCCGGGTGACACCTCGTACTTGTGCGTGATCGACAAACACGGCAATGCGATGTCGTGCACGCCTAGCGACGGCTCCGACAAGACGCCGATCATTCCGGGGGTGGGGATATTGTGTTCCGGGCGCGGCACGCAGTCGTGGAGCGATCCGTCACATCCCTCGTCGGTTGCGCCGGGCAAGCGGCCGCGGCTCACGCCCAATCCGGCGATGGCGTTCAAGAATGGCAAGGCCTACATGCCCTTCGGCACGCCGGGCGGCGACGTGCAAACGCAGGCGATGCTGCAGGTGTTTCTCAACGTCAATGTGTTCGGCATGCAGGCGCAGGATGCGATCGAAGCGCCGCGTTTTTCCAATTACAGCTATCCGGGTTCGTTCGAACCGCATGCGTATTTTCCGGGGCGGCTGTACATGGAATCGCGCATTGCAAAATCCACCGCCGATCAACTCGCCGCGCGCGGCCACAAGATGTACGACTGGCCCGATTACACCTGGCTTGCGGGCGCGGTGTGCACCATCGTCAACGATCACAAGAACGGCGTGATGCACGGCGGCGCCGATCCGCGGCGGCCTGCTTACGTGCTGGGGTGGTAGCGGCACGCATCGCGGCGGCGGCGCTCGCGCTGTTTGCATCGGTTGCGGCGGCGCAAACGCCGCTGCAATTCAAGGGCTTTCGAGTCACGCCGCCCGCCTCTGAAAACTGGAACGTGGTCGAACGCAATGACACCAGCGCGTTGCTGGGCCGGCGCACGGCTTCGGCCACGCACACGTTTGTCGCCATCGTGATGTCGGACACGATTCCCGAAAAAGATTTGCCGTTGTGGAATACCGTGCCGGAGTTTTTTGATTTCATCAAAAAACTCAAGCGCGCGAGTCTTGATCCGTCGCGCCATACTTTCATTGGCGAGGAGTTCAGTCCGCCGCTTGCGCGCGCGCCCACGTGCATGCGTTATCGCTTGCGCGCGGAAGATCGCGGCGCGCAACAGGCGCGCGGCGTGGCGCTGCCGCTGGAGATCGCGGGTGTGAGTTGCACGCATCCGGATTCGCTGCGCACCATAGTCGATGTAAGCTACTCCGAACGCGGCGGGCCAGCGCCGGACTCCGCGCGCATGCGTGAGGAAGTAGAGCGGTTTATCGCGAGTGTAATCTTTACGCCGCTTAAATAGAATTGTAAGTAATTGTTTTTAAAGGAGTTTTATGTTTGAGTTGAGAAGAGTGCTACTGCGCGTGGCGCCGTTGATGTTGTGTGTAATGGCGGGTAATGCAATGGCGCAGGGCGCGGCGAATTTTCCCAATCGTTCGATGCGCTGGCTGGTCGGCTACACGCCCGGCGGCACCGCCGACATGCTGGCGCGCGCGGTGGGTGCGAAGTTCTCCGAGAGCTGGGGGCAAACCGTAATCGTCGAAAACCGTCCCGGCGGCGCAACCAATATTGCCACCGAGATGGTGGCGAAAAGCGCGCCGGATGGTTACACGCTGTTTCTTGGCACGGTGGCGAACGTGATCAACCCAACGCTGTATCCGAAGATGAATTTCGATTTCGTGAAGGACTTTGTGCACGTCACCAATATGGCGAGCACGCCGGGCATCGTGGTCGTGCATCCGTCGGTGCCGGCGAAAAATGCAAAAGAACTCGTTGCGCTGGCGAAAGCGCAGCCGGGGCAGTTGCGTCACGGCTCCACCGGCATTGGCAGCCCGCATCATCTGGCGGGTGAATTGTTCAAGCACATGGCCGGCGTGAAAATGGTGCATGTGCCGTACAAAGGCGCATCACCGGCGCTGGTAGATGTGGTGGCCGGGCATATCGAAATATATTTCGGCGCGATGGTCTCCACCATTCCGCACGTGAAAAGCAAACGCGTGCGCGCGCTGGCGATGACCAGCGCCAAGCGCTCGCCCGCGGCGCCGGAGATCGCGACATTGCAGGAACAGGGCTTCAAGGGCTTCGAGACCGGCTCGTGGTTCGGCTTGCACGTGCCCGCCGCCACGCCGCGTGACATCGTGATGAAGCTGCACGCCGAAACCATACGCGCGATCAACGTGCCGGAGATTCGCAACCGCATGCAACCCGAAGGCGCCGAGTTCATCGGCGACACGCCGGAACAATTCGCGGCCTACATCCGCGGCGAAATCGAGAAATGGGGCAGGGCGGTGAAGTTGTCTGGGGCGAAGCCGGAGTGAGAACTTCAGTGATTGGTTTTGAGTGTTTAGTGTTGAGTTTGCGTGCTTTTGTGCTGATGCTTGCGGGTTCTGTCGCTGTTTATGCCGCCGATTATCCCGGTCGCCCGGTGCGCATGATTGTTGGCTTTCCGCCTGGGGGCGCGGCGGATATTCTGGGGCGCATTGCCGCGCAGCAGCTTACCGGGGGCATGGGCCAGCAGGTGGTGGTCGATAACCGCGGCGGCGCGGGCGGCCTGGTCGCAACCGAGATCGCGGCGCGCGCGTCGAACGATGGTCATACGCTGCTGTTTACATCGATACCGCACGTGATCAACCCGCATCTCTACAAGAAGGTGCAGTACGACGCGATACGTGATTTCGCGCCCGTGGCGCTGTTTGTCACCGTGCCGCTGATGATGGCGGCGACACCTTCGCTGCCGGCGAAAACAGTGAAGGACCTGATCGCGCTCGCGAAGTCGCAGCCGGGCAAGCTGAACTACGCTTCGGGCGGCAGCGGCGCATCCAGCCATCTCGCCATGGAGTTGTTCAAGACCATGGCGGGCGTCGATCTGAATCACATACCCTACAAAGGCACGGGGCCGCTGATCACCGACTTAATCGCGGGGCAGATCGGTCTCACCATCGCCAGCGCGGTGCCGCTGTCGCCGCAAGTCAAGGCGGGCAAGCTGCGCGGCATGGCGGTGACGGGGCCGAAGCGCTCGCCCTCGTTTCCCGATCTGCCGGCGATTGCCGAGACCGTGCCGGGTTACGAAGTGGTGAACTGGTTTGGCGTGCTCGCGCCCGCTGGCACGGCGCCTTTGATCATCAGTCGTGTGAATAGCGAAATCAACAAGGCGCTTACGGTGCAAAGCGTGAAGGATATTCTGCGCACGCAGGGTGCGGATGCGGTGGGCGGCACGGCGGACGAATTCGCAAAAATCATCCGCACGGATTTTCCCAAGTGGGCGAAGGTGGTGAGGGAGTCCGGGGCGAAGGTTGATTAACCTGGAACATTACAGAAACTGTCGTTCCCGCCTGCGCGGGAACGACAGCGTGGAAGATATCTGACAATCACAAATGAAAATCCCCGACCCCCGCATCTGGCGCACGCCGCCCGCTGATTCAAGCTTGCACGCGCTCGCAGCATCCAGCCTCGCCGGCAATGCAGCCGCGCGCGCGCAGCTCAGACTTGAACTCGACGCGCTGTTCGACGCGAGCGACGACGGCAATCTGCGCGCGCTGCTGCGTGATGCGCCTTCTGCCGCGTTTTATCGCCATGTACACGACATGATGGCGAAGCTCATCAACAAGCCCGCGCGCGGAGAGAACGTCATCGCGCGGCTCTTCGCTATCCCGCTGGTGCTGGTGTCGGGCGCTAAATCACGCGCGGTGGTGTCGGGCGCGCTGCCGGACGTGGGCGCGGTGAGCGCGCTGCTCGAACAACATGGCGCGCTGGGCGCGTCGCGTAACTTCGGCATGGGCAATGCGCTGTGCACGATAGAGACCATCGAAAATCTGTCGCCCTGCGCGCTGCGCCAGTGGACCACCGAATTGCGTCACGAGGAATCGCAGCGCGGGCTGGTGGGCAGCGCGATTGAGGTGGCGCCGGGGCGTGAGCAGGTGTTGCTGCGTTTTCTGGTCGGTGCAAGCGTTGCACCTGCGTTCTCGCCGAGCATCACCGAGACCGCTGCCAACATCGGCGCGTGGGGCATGCCGCTGACCAAATTGCTGGCGCAACAACTCGCGCAACCGGGTCTTGATTTGCTGCCGATACCGCGTCCACCGGCGGCGCTGTATCTCGCGGCGGATGCGGGGCGCGCGGCGCAGATCGAATTGTCGTTCAGTTTGTTTTTGTCGAATTCACTGCGGCAATTTCGATTGGCGGTGGGTGATCCGACCGCGATTATTTCCGCGCATCAACTCGATGATGGCGCAGCCGAAATTCGCGTGAGTTTGAGTTCGGCGTTCGATGAGTCGCTGCTCGAAGGTTTTCGCTGGCCTTTGTATCCCGTCGATGACGTAAGTGAAATAATGAATAAAATCAATAACTTACTAACGGAATGCAAAGTTGGTGACGTGCGCGTCGTGGCAATCGTCGAGGCTGAAAAGACGGCGCGCGGCGGATGGTTTATTCGTGTGCAGGATCCGCAGGCGCTGACGCATTGAAATCACGTCACAACCCTGAATACTCGCCGTAGGATGGGTGAAACCCATCACAAAACGTGTTTGCGACCCGATGGTTGTGATGGGTTGCGCTGCGCTCCACCCATCCTACGTTTAGTGCGTGCTCCGCGCCTGGCTTCATGGAAGGCACGCGCATGAGCGCAAACTGGTCGGCTGCATATGCGGCCACCGCGGCGGACAGAACATTGCTGCGCCGCACGGTGGATAAGGACGATGTTGCAGAACAGTTGATAACGTTTTGCCGCAGTGAAAGCGTCACCCGGCAAACGATTCTGATGGACAGCGGGCGCGTGTAGAGGCTGATCCGTCAGCGGTACACCGCCTGTATCAGCGCGCGCATATAGCCGATCATGAACGCCTGGTTGGCAACCGCTGAGCCTGGAAACATCGGCGAATGATCGAGCGAAAACGGCCCCTTGAAGCCGATATCGCGATACGCCTGCATGGCGCGAAACATGTCCACGTCGCCGTTATCGACGAAGGTTTCCTGGAATTTCGGAAACTCGCCGCGCACATTGCGAAAATGCACCATCACGATCTTGTCGATTGAGCCCATGTGGCGTATGGCGTCGTAGACATCCACGCCCTGCATCTCGGTGACGCAACCCTGGCAGAACAACATGCCATTGGAGCGCGACGGCACGAGGTCGAATATCCTGTGATATTGCTCGAAGCTGGAGGCGATGTGCGCCGCGCCTGCGAGCGGCGGCAGCCCGCCCGGCATGGGCGGGTCGTCGGGGTGCAGCGCCATGCGCACGCCGGATTGCTCTGCGACGGGCACCATCGCCTTCAAAAAATAGCCGATGTTGTCCCACATTTTTTCTTCTGGTACCGGTGGATTGACCGGCGGCGCGGGCTTCTTAAGATACGCATCGTAGTCGAATGAAATGTAGGTTGCAGTACCCCGTCCCTGCATCGGCTGCGAGCGCAGAAACTTGGAATTGATCAGCTTGAAGTTGTAAGCCAGTATCGGTATGCCCGCCGCGCCCATCGCCCGCGTGGCGTTTTGCAGAAAGCTGATTTTTTCGTCGCGCCCCGCCACGCCGCGCTTGATTTCGTCAAAGCCGCTGGTGGCGAGCACGGTGCGCAGTTCCATGCCGTGCGCGTCCACCTTCGCCTTGGCGTTCCTGAAGAAATCCATGGCAGCAGCGGGCGTCGATAGATTGATGGGCGCGTCCGCGCGCTGATTGTCCGGCAGTTCAATCGATACGCAATCCACGCCCAGCGTTTTGAGCAATGCGAGCTTTGCATCCACGTCGCCTTCCCACGAAACTTTATCCTGTATCAGCATTGCAATTTTCCCTTGGTATTGTTATTCGGACTGCACGCCCGCGGCGGCGGCAACTTTTTTCCATTTGGCGATTTCGTCGCGCATGTAGGCCATGGTTTGCTCGGGCGTCATCAGCGCGGCGTCCGCGCTCTGGCTGGCGAGGGCCTTGCCCACGTCGGGCGACTGCGCGCTCTTGATGATGGCGTTATTCAATACTGTGACAATGGCGCGCGGTGTGCCGGCGGGGCCGGCCAGCGCGGCGAAGGTCACCGATTCAAAACCCGGCAGGCCCGACTCGGCGATGGTGGGAATCTCCGGCGCCGCGGCGCTGCGCTTCAGACTGGTGATGCCCAGCGCGCGTATGCGGCCAGAGCGCACGTGCGGCAGCAGCGAAGGCGCGGAGCCGAACATGGTGTCCACCTGCCCGCCGATCAGATCCGGCACCGAGGTCGAGCTGCCTTTATACGGGACATGCAGCATGCTGGCGCCGGTTTGCATCCTGAAAAGCTCCATCGTCAGATGCAGTCCGCCGCCGGTGCCGGTCGAGGCATAAACGAGCTTGCCGGGGCGCGCTTTTGCCAGTGCCACGAGCTCATTCACGTTTTTGGCCGGCACCGAGGTGTTGCACACCATCAGGTAAGCGGCGATGCCGAGCATGCCCATCGTCTGAAAATCACGCCCCACGTCGAAGGTGAGATTCTTGTACAGCGACTGGCTGCTGATGATCGAGGTGATCAGCAGCAGCAAGGTGTAGCCATCGGGCGCCGCGCGCGCAACCAGCTCCGCGGCAATGTTGCCCGAAGCGCCCGCGCGGTTGTCCACGATGAATTGTTTGCCCAGCATCTCGGTCAGCTTCGGCCCGTAGATGCGGCCCATGATGTCGGCGTTGGAGCCGGGCGGGTAGGGCGCGACCATGCGCACGGGTTTCGCCGGATAAGCTTGCGCATGGCCAAGTGCCGGGACAACAATCATCGACAACAGCAGCAAGCGCCTGCGCCACTCAAAACTAAACACTAAAACCTCGACACTGCTCATGACTCAGAGCCAATCCCGGTGGCGCAAATAAAGTATCGGTCCGATCGCCACCGCCAGCATCAGCACGATGGCCAGCGGGTAGCCCCATTGCCACGACAGCTCGGGCATATTTTTGAAATTCATGCCGTAGATGCTGGCGATCAGCGTCGGCGGCATCAAGATCACCGACAGTATGGTGAACACACCGAGCCTGCGGTTGTGCGCGATGTTGATCATGCCCACCGATGCATCCATCAAAAATTTCGTGCGCTCGGCGAGAAAATCGGAGTAGTTCATCAGCGACTCCACGTCGCGCAGGATTTCATTAAGCGTTTCCTGATTCACGGAGAGGTCGGTGTTGCGTGCGACGTTGGCGTAGGCGCGCTTGTTTTCCATGAAGCCCAGCCGCGCCTTGCCGTTGATATCCTCGATGCGCGCCAGCGCTTCGAGCGCGCGCGGCATGGCGCGCGAGTCGGCGCGAAAAATCGTGTTGCTGATCGGCTCCAGTTCGGTTTGCAGCTTTTCATAAACGTCGGCCATCATGCCCACGCGCGTGGCGATGATGCCTATCATCAGCTTCACGGGCGTATCGTATTCGGCGGGGCTTTTCGAGGCGGTCGAGAAAAACGCGCGAATTTCGAGGGTCTCGTCGGTGCGCAGCGTAAACAACCGCCCCTTGTTGAGGGTGAAAGCGACATTCACGTTGCGCGCGAAGCCGTTTTCCAGCGCGAGAAAATACAGATTCAGATGCGTGCCGAACTCATCGCGGTAGTAGCGCGAACTGGCCTCGATCTCGCCCAGTTCCTCCATGTACTGCAGTTCCTGGCCGTAGGCGTTCTTGACCCACAGACGCTCCTGCTCGGTGGGCGACTTTAAATCCATCCACAGCACGTCCTTGGGCATATCCTCGTGCTGGGTGATTTGTTTGCGCGTGATGTTCTGGCCGCTCAAGGTGTACGCTGTTAGCATCGTGAACGCTCCCTGTCTGATTTTGAAGGAATTCTAGTCTTGAAACGCGCACGACCCAAGCAAAAAATATCCGCCGCCAAGGCAGCACCCTATCAAAGCCTGACGCCGGAGTGCCTGCTTGACGCTATCGAGACCACCGGGCGGCGCTGCGACGGGCGGCTCTCGGCATTGAATAGTTTCGAGAATCGCGTGTATCAGGCATGGCTGGACGATGGCACGCCCATAGTCGCCAAGTTCTACCGTCCGGCGCGCTGGCCGCGCGAGGCCATACTCGAAGAACACGCGTATGCGCTGGAACTCGCCGCGCGCGAGATACCGGTGGTTGCGCCGTTGGTGGACAAAGGCAGCTCGCTGCATGAGCACGCAGGGTTCATGTTTGCACTGTATCCGCGTCAGGGCGGGCGCACGCCCGAACTCGAAGACGAGGAAACGTTGCGCTGGCTGGGGCGCTTCATCGCGCGCATACACGCGGTGGGTGCTTTAAGCCGCTTCGAGAGCCGGCCCGCCTTGGATATCGAAAGCTTCGGGCGCGAGCCGTCACGGTTTTTGCTGGACAACGGATTCATTCCCGATGACCTGCACGATGCCTACGCAACTACCGTAGCGGACGTGCTCGAACGTGTGACGGACCGCTGGCAGGACGCAGGCGGCGTGCGTTCGATCCGGCTGCACGGTGATTGCCACGCCGGCAATATTCTTTGGACTCCGGGTGACACTGGCGGCCCGCATTTCGTCGACCTCGACGATGCGCGCATGGGCCCAGCGGTGCAGGATTTATGGATGTGGCTGTCGGGCGAGGGCGATGCGCGCCAGCGCCAGCTAAGCGCGGTCATCGCCGGTTATCGCGAGTTTCATGATTTCAGATCATCCGAACTCGCGCTGATCGAGCCGCTGCGCACCCTGCGCATGATTCACTACGCCGGCTGGCTCGCGCGGCGCTGGGACGACCCTGCTTTTCCGCAGAACTTTCCGTTCTTCAATACGCAGCGTTACTGGCAGGATCACATCCTCGCGCTGCGCGAGCAGGCGGCGGCGCTGGATGAACCTTTGCTTGAGATCGAGTGAGATGTGTGGCACCCGGCACGGGCAAGGATGGGTTTCGCCATGTTATAAAGGCGCAAGCACGTTGATGATGCCTGACAATACCCAATGACTCGAAAGCCGGAGACAACACCCATGACAAATTTCACTCGCTGTATTGCGTTTGCCGCGGCCATGCTATTGGCGCCAGGCGCATTCGCGCAAAACTGGCCGGCAAAGCCGGTGCGTGTCATCGTGCCATTCGCCCCCGGCGGCGGCGCCGATCTGACCGCGCGCCCGGTGTCGCAAAAACTTACCGAGGCGCTGGGTCAGCAGTTCGTGGTCGATAACCGCGGCGGCGCGGGCGGTGCGATAGGCATGGAGCTGACGGCGAAGTCGCCGCCGGACGGCTACACCATCATGAGTGTGTCGGGCAGCTTTTCCGCCACGGCGGCGACGCACAAGTTGCCGTACGACGCGCTTGATGCGCTGGTACCGGTGGTGGAGATCGGCTACGCGCCCAATGTGCTGGTGGTGCATCCGTCGCTGCCCGCGAAAACGCCGAAGGAATTCATTGCGCTGGCGCGCGCCAATCCGGGCAAACTTATTTTTGCATCCACCGGCATTGGCGGCTTGACGCACATGGCGACCGAGCTATTCGCCAACATGGCGGGTCTCAAGATGATTCATGTGCCGTACAAGAGCACGGGCATCGCGATGCCGGAGTTAATGGCGGGGCAAACACAGGTGATGGTGGCGGGCATGCTGGCCGCGCAGCCGTTTTTCGCCAATGGCCGGCTGCGCCCGCTGGGCGTGACCACCGCCAAACGCTGGCCGTCGCTGCCGAATCTGCCGGCCATCGCCGAAGCCGTGCCGGGCTACGATACCGGCACTTACTACGGCATGTTCTTTCCCAAGGGCACGCCTGCGGCAATCGTCACGCGCTTGAACGCCGAGGTCAACAAGATACTGCAGGATGGCGGCATCAAGAACACGCTCGGCGCGCAGGGCATGGCGGCCTCGGGCGGCACGCCGGCCGCGTTTGCCGCGCGCGTGAAACGCGAATACGAGGACTGGGTGAAGGTGGTGCGCGAGGCGAAGCTGAAAATCGAGTAACCGTTTTCGTTTGGTTATTCGGCGCGCGCGCCGCTCACGCGCACCACGTGCGCGTATTTGTCGTAATCGGCGCGCAGGCGTTGCGCGAATTGCTCCGGTGTCATGTGCAGCGGGTCCAGCGTTTGCGCGGTCAGCTTGGCCGCGATGTCCGCATCTTCCAGCACGCGCTTTAATGCTCCGTTCAGCGTATCGACAATGGCGCGCGGTGTGTTGGCGGGTGCAAAGCAGCCGACCCAGGCGGTGAATTCAAAACCGGGCAGTGCTTCGGCAATGATGGGTATCGCCGGAAACTGCGGCGTGCGCGCGTCGGAGCTGACGCCGATGGCGCGCACGCGGCCGTCCTTGAGGTAGGGCGCGAGCGAACCGAGCGTGGTCAGCATCACCTGTGTTTCGCCGGAGAGCAGGCCGATGTTGGCCGGGCCGCCGCCTTTGTATTGCACGTGCAACATTTTCACGCCGGCGCTGGAGGCGAATAGCGCCATCGCCATGTGCGCGAAGCTGCCGGTGCCCGCCGAGGCATAAGTGATGTCGCCGGGGCGCTTCCTGGCGAGCGCGATGAATTCTTTTACACTGACAACCGGCAGCGACGGATGCACGGCGAGCACGCCGACCTGCCGCGCTAGCGTGGTGACGCCAATGAAATCCTTCAACACGTCATAAGGCAGCTTTTTGTAGAGGTGCGCATTGGCGACATGCGTGGTGGATTGCACCATCAGCGTGTAGCCATCGGGCACGCTTTTCGTCACCAGCTCCGAGCCTATCGTGCCGCCCGCGCCGCCTCGGTTTTCAAGCACGAATTGCTGGCCGAGGATTTGCGGCAGCTTGGCGAAGACAAGGCGGGCCACCACATCATTCGAGCCGCCCACCGGGAAGACGATGATGACGCGCACGGGTTTGGAGGGGTAGGGTTGTGCGTGTATCAATGAGGATACGAAAAGCAGGCACAACAACAAACTTGCCGTTCCCGCCTGCGCGGGAACGACAGTGCCGGTGTGCAAACAGTTGGAAATCATGTTTCCAAAGGCAGCCGCACCGGCTTGCCGCTTGCAACGGAGCGCTCGATGCCGATGGTGGTTTCCAGCACCAGCCGCGCTTCTTTCGGCGTGGCGTGTGCGGTGGGTTCTCCGGTCACCAGGTGATCGAGCCATGAGCGTGTCTCATTGCCCAGCGGCCCCCAATAATCGCCGAGCGCCCAATCGCCGGAGGGATTGCTGCCGGTGAAGGCGACGTTGATCTTGTGGCCGGGCACGTAGGCGTGCCCCATGCCTTTTTCCGTATACAGCAGATTCTCGCGGTGATCGTCGTCGATCAGCAGCGTGCCCTCGGAGCCGAGCAACTCCACGCGATCCGACTGGCCGAGGATCGGGTATTGCGCGGGCAGCGCGTAGCTGATGCCAAGATTGATTACCGCGCCGTCGGCCAGTGTGAGGAGCGCCCATGTCACGTCGTGCACATTGAAGCCGGCTTCCTTGAAAATGCCGTGCTGCGCGCGCGCGACGACTTCCACCGGCGGATTGCCCGCGTTGAACCACAGCATCAGATCGACAAAGTAGGTGAGGACATCCACCACCGGCGTGGCTTCCGGGTTGCGCTTCAAAATCTCGAACGCCTGCGCGCGCGTGTTGTAGACGCGCGCCATGCCGCTGCCGATCTTGCCCAGATGACCGTCGAGCACTTGTTGCTTGGCGCGGGCGAAGCAACGCTTGTAGCGGCGGATGTAGCCGATGCGCAAGTCTCCTTTAGTGCGTTCAACGGTGGCGAGTATCTGATCGGCATCGGCTAACGTCAGACCCAGCGGCTTTTCCATCAGCACCGGCTTGCCGAGTTCGAGCGCCTGGCACACCGGCTCGACATGCTCATGTTCCGGCGTGGAAACAAACACCGCGTTGACCTCGGGCCGAGAAATCATTTCCAGATTGTTGGTTGAGTACACATCTGCACCGGTGCGCTCGGCGAGCGCGCGTGCGTTGTCCGCGTTGATGTCCGACACCGCGAGAAAACCAACCGCGGGATGACGCGCCGCGAGGCGCGCGCGCAGACTGCCGATGCGGCCCGCGCCGATGACGGCCACACCAAGTTCTTTGCGTTTCATGTGTATATGTAAGTTATTGTTTGTAAAGGATATTTTATTCTGCGCGTATGTTCGCCGATTTAATCACTCTGGCGTAGCGCTCTACTTCGTGGCGCAGATAGGCGCCCAGTTCCGCCGGCGTGCTGGCGACCGGGTCCGCGCCTTCAGCGGCCATGAATTCCTTCATTTCCGGAGAGCGAATGGCGGTGACAGAGTCGCCGTGCAGCTTGTTGATGACGGCGGCGGGTGTGCCCGCGGGCACGAACATCGCATACCAGTTGGCGGATTCATAACCGGCGTAAAACGAATCGAGCGTCGGCACATCGGGCGCGCGCGGCGAGCGCTTTAATGAAGTCACCGCAAGCGCGCGCACCCGGCCGGCGCGCATCTGCGGCAGCGCGGTCACGGCGCCGCTGAAGGTGAAATCAGTCTCGCCGCTCATAAGCGCGGCGATGGCGGGGCCGCCGCTGCGGTACGGGATGTGCATGACCGAGGCATTCGCCGCCTGTTTCAGCATTTCGAGTGCAAGATGATTGGCGGAGCCGTTGCCGCTGGAGCCGCCGTTCAGCTTGCCCGGATTCTTTTTTGCCAGCGCGACGAACTCCGTCACGCTGCGCGCAGGCACGCTCGGATGCACCATCAAAAATTGCGGCGCCGACGACACCAGCGTCACCGGCGCGAGATCGCGCTGCGCGTCGTAGGGAATTTTCTTGTAGAGCAGGCTGTTGGTGGCGAGCAGCGCGCTGGCAAACAGAATCGTGTAGCCGTCCGCGGGCGAGCGCACCACGTGCTCGCTACCGATCATGCCCGACGCGCCCGTGCGATTGTCGATGACGAACGGCTGCCCGGTCGCCTCGTTCAAGCGCTTGCCGATGAAACGCGCCTGCATGTCGCTGCCCCCGCCCGGCGCGTTGGGCACTACGATACGCACGGTTTTGACGGGATAGTTCTGTGCCTGCACGGGTAATATGATTGCAAAGGCGAACGCGAGTGTCAGATGCTTCATGGTAAGAGCAAATCAAGACCCTTTTTAGCCACGGATAAATACGGATAAAAACGGATGCCTGGGGTTAATCTGCGTAAATCTGCGTAAATCCGTGTCAAAGTATTTGAAGTTCAAAGTCAAAATCATTCGACACAGATTAACGCAGACTTACGCAGATTGTTTTGTGGTTCATCCGCTTTTATCCGCCCTTATCTGTGGCTAAATGTTCTTGACGTTAACGTGTCCCCCTAAAACCCATACAACGCCGCGTGTCCCTGATTGGCTATCGCCTGCGTCGCGCGCAACAGGCACACCTGGTTGGTGCCGTCGGAATGCAAGAAGCTCGATGCATCGCGCAGGTATTTTTCCACCGGATGATCATGCATGATCGACGAGCCACCGAGGATTTCACCGGCCAGACGCGCGCATTCGAATGCGGTCTCGGAAGCATTCACCTTGGCCAGCAAGCCGAGCGGCCGTGCTTCGGGCAGCTTGCGGTCGGCGAGCCACGCGGCTTTCCAGATTTGCAGACGCGCGGCGTCGATTTTCATTGCCATCGTGCCGAGCATCATCGCCACGGATTGCAACTCGACAATGGGCTTGCCGCCCTGCACGCGCTTCTTCGCGTAGTCGAGCGCGTATTCGTACGCCGCGCGGCCCACGCCCAGCACGGTTGCGGCGGCTTCGGCCTTGCTACCCCACATGTAATCGGCGCGCAGGCGGCCGAGCAGACCTTCGCCTTGCAACATGTTGCCTGCCGGGACGCGGCAATTCTCGAAGTGAAACGTGCCGTTGGTGGCCAGACGCTGGCTGCTTTTCTCGTGGAAAAACCCCGCACGAAATCCGGGAGTGTCGGACGGCACGATGAAAATGCTGCCGCCTTCGCGCAGCGTCAACTTCGGGTTGGTGCGCGCGACTACAAAATAAAGTTTCGCCATCGCGCCGTTCGACACGTAGCGCTTGGTGCCGTTCAGCACATAATGATCGCCATCGCGAACCGCGGTGGTTTTGAAATCGATGTCGGGCGAATCGTAATAACCCTGATGATCCGAACCCACGCCCGCCTCGGTGATGCCGATGGCGGTGGTGGCCTCGGGGTCGGCGACGAATTTCGGTATGAAGCGCTGCTGCTGCTCCGCGCTCATCGCCTCGCCGAAGAGATGAGCCATCTTCCAGCATTGATCCATGATCACCGCGAAACCGAGATCACCCACTGCAAGCTCTTCGCCGACCAGGCACATGGTGAAAATATCGCAACCCGCGCCGCCGAATTGTTTGGGCACGCCCATGGTGCGTATGCCTTGCTTGTCGGCCTCGCGGATCCAATCCCACGGTATGCGCTCGGCGGCGGTGGGCAGCCGGTCGCGGCGCATCACGTCGGTTTTGATAATGTTTTCGGTGAAGGCGCGTGCCAGATCGATCCAGCGTTGATGGTCTTTGTTGAGCGTGAAATCCATGATGAGCCTGTGAAGGAGGGTATTAGGTAACTAATTGTTTTTATTGATATTTCTGTAACTCGGTTCAGCGGCGCGTTGCCACCACTTGCGCAACGCCACGAGCATCCACACCGCCTCGACCACGCCGAACGGCCACGCGCCCTGCAAAAAACCGTAGACCGAGCCGAGGCCGCAAGCGATGGCGAAGCCGAGGGTGTAGACACGGCCGCGCTGTTCGAGAGCATAACAAATCATCATCGCGCTTACCGCGAATAAACCGAATGCGGTCAGTGCATCCATGCGTCTGGACAATAAGCAGATACTGCGCGAAGCTGAATCATATTCCGTACAACACAAAAGGCGCCCAGAAGTAGGGGCTGCGCTTGCGCGGATCGGCGTGATTGATCAATTCGCGCTTGGTGGCGGTGATAGCCTGCGCATGCGGTTGCCCGGACTTGATCCTGGTGAGCAGGCTGCTCACGAATTCGGCGGTTTCTTCGTCGGCCACGGGCCACAGAGTCAGTACCGTGTTGATGTTGCCCGCCACATACAGCGCGTAAGCCAAGCCCATCAATCCCTCGCCGCTGACGTTCTCGCCGCGCGCGGTGTTGCAGGCTGAGAGCAGCGTGAGTTCACTTTTGAGATTCATTCCCACCCACTCGCCCATAGTCACGTAGCCGTCGCGTTCGGGTTCCGGGCCTTCGGGCGCGAGCACCAGGCTGCTGTACGCCGGGAAGTTGGGGTCGAAATAGCCGTGCGCGGCGAACAGCAGGTAACGGTAGTTCGCGAGTTCGCCGCCGGTGGATAGACGGCGCAGCGTGGTCTCGCTTGCCGCTTTGCCGCTCACTATACGGCTTTGGCTACCAAAGATTTTCGCGGCACGATCCATCTCTACTTGCGTGCCGGGCAGGTTCGCCCAATTGAGGTTACGCAGCATCTCGAGCGGATTTCCTCCAGCGCGCTGCGATGTAAAAGGGCTGCGCGTCATGGGCACACCCTTGCCGCGATCCGCCGCCGCGACGCCGCTGCCGTATTCCGGGTTGCCCATCGCCAGCAGCGCGTCGCGAGTTTTATTCTTGCCGTATTCGGCCTGCCGCTCGCGGAGCAACTTCAACACCGACAGGCTTTGCACCTGACTCACATCGAACTGTGCGATCAGCGGCTTGCCGTTGAGTGGCAGCACGTCCCACGGCACCAGTCCCAACGGGCCATCGGGTGAGATGATGACTTGCTGTTTGCCCGTCAACTGGCTCTGCAATGGATCGAGCAGGGTTTTGCCCATGTAATTAATGAGTTCCTGATACTGCGCTTCGCGGCTGACGAAGGTAGCGCCGGGCGGAATACAGTCTGCCCCGGCGTTGCCCTCAAGTGGACGGTCCAGGCCACGCGTCGGAGTAGATTCGTTTTGCCGTCTGTCCCGTTGCATTTGCCGCGCGCTGCATGCCTGGCCTGCGGCAATCACACGCCAGCGCGGGGTGTTCGCCTCGCTCCAGCGCAGTATCTGGATAGTGCGTCCCGTGTCATCGACCATAACGCCGCCACCGAGATTGGCGCTCCACATGCGCAGCGCTTCGATGGTGTCGGCGAGGCCCAGCAACACGGCCACATCAAACCACGCTACTTCGCCGGCAGCATTGAGAGCCAGCGCCTTGATGATATTGCCACCGACGACGTAACTTACGAACACACCGTTTGCAGGCAACAGCGTGCGCGCATCATCCGCACCTGCAATCCGTACGTCGGTTATCTGGCGAAACCGCGGATAACGTGATTGAAGCTCGCGTTTGAGTTCGGCTAGTGATCGTGACGTAGCATTGCGCTCGGCCTTGAGTGCTTCCCGTTCCTGCTCCTTGGCTGTCTGCGCGATGCGCGTGTCAAGCGCGCCGATGCGGTTTGAGGTTTCGAGCAATTTTCGGGCGTCGGCCTCGGGCAGGCCGCTGCCGGTTGCCGCCGAGCGTAGCGCCATCTGTTCAAGCAGCGTGCGTGCCTTGGTGCGTTCGAGCACGCCGAGCGCCTCGCGTACGCGCCCGGTGTCTTTCAGGGCAATCAAGTAGTTGCGGTAACCAAACAAGTATTTGCCCAATACACCACGCTGGGACTCTGCGGTGTCGCGCCCCGCTTCGTCGCGCTGCGCTTCGGCGCCGGTGATGAAGCGCTCGTAATACGGCAGCGCTTCCGCCACGCGGCCCAGAACATGCAGCGCGTTGGCGTAGTTATTGAGCGAGAGAAGGGTATCGGGATGCTTTTCTCCACGCACCTCGGTGATGAGTTTGAGCGCGCGCTCGTAATACGGCAGGGCTTCCGCCGCGCGGCCAAGTGCATCCAGCCCAACGGCGTAGTTATTGAGCGAGCCGAGGGTGTCGGGATGCTTTTCGCCCAGCACCTCGGTGTGCAGTTTGAGCGCGCGCTCGTAATGCGGCAAGGCTTCCGCCGCGCGGCCCAGGGCTCGTAGCGTAGCGGCGTAGTTATTGATCGAGAGAAGGGTGTCGGGATGCTTTTCGCCCAGCACCTCGGTGCGCAGTTTGAGCGCGCGCTCGTAATACGGCAGGGTATCCACGGCGCGGCCTAGTGCATCCAGCACAAAGGCGTAGTTATTGAGCGAGGAGAGGGTGTCGGGATGTTTTTCGCCCAGCACCTCGGTGCGCAGTTTGAGCGCGCGCTCGTAATACGGCAGGGCATCCGCGGCGCGGCCCAGGGCGTTCAGCCCGAAGGCGTAGTTATTGAGCGAGAAAAGGGTGTCAGGATGCTTTGCTCCCAGCATCTCGGTACGCAGTTTGAGCGTGCGCTCGAAATACGGCAAGGCTTCCGCAGCGCGGCCTAGTGCCTTCAGCACATGGGCGTAGTTATTGAGCGAGCCTAGAGTGTCGGGATGCTTTTCGCCCAGCACCTCGGTGCGCAGTTTGAGCGAGCGCTCGTAATACGGCAGGGCATCCGCGGCGCGGCCCAGGGCCTCCAACCCGAAAGCGTAGTTATTGAGCGAGAAAAGGGTGTCAGGATGCTTTGCTCCCAGCATCTCGGTACGCAGCTTGAGCGCCCGCTCGTAATACGGCAGGGCTTCTGCCGCGCGCCCAAACGATTGCAGTATAAAGGCGTAGTTATTGAGCAAGGTGAGGGTATTGGGATGCTTTTCGCCGAGCACGGACTGCGCACGCTTCAGGGTCTCGGCCGCCAACGCAAGAGCCGCCTGAGGTTGGCCCTGTGTAAAAAACTGGTCAACCTTCTTGATTGCCGCATTGATGTCTGCCGCAGCGTTGTTTTGCGCATGCGCCACGCGCACGCCCCATCCGTGTTCAGGCGCATGGCCGGGCAGACTCAATGCCAGTAGCGTGAGCGCCCAAACGATGTGCTTCGATCGAGGAGGTATGCGCATGGTTGTTGCCTCGCGGAGTAAACGTAATCAGTTTACAAGGTCTTGGGTGTGCGTGAAACCTTGGTGCTTGCGGTGCGCAAAGCTGCGTTAAGCCTGGACGCGGCCAGTCCGCAAAGCGGTTCGAGTGCCGTCAGGACGGCGCGGTGAAGCCGTAGACACTGTCTTCCAAGCCCGCTATTCTGGCAAAAGTGGTTTCGGGGTTTCACGGAGTCGACCGATATTGCGGAATGCCGCGCGGGTGCAAGGGCGCTTCACGGCGGTCGGCCGTGGTAACCAAGTGGAGTAGGCAGAATGAGCGAAGATAAGAGGGTGTTTGGCGCGACGGCAGGCGCGGATTCGTGGGTATCTGCTTCTGATATGGCAATTTCGGGGCACGGATATCGTGAATGAGCCGGTCGAAGATGGCGCATAAACGGTTTGAATTCACCATGCCGGCGAGCGAGACGATTGTATTCGACGCGTTTCACTACCACCACTGGCGCGCGCGCTGGGACTCGCTGGTAGGCGTCACCCGCGTAGCGGGCGGCGCTCCATGTCCCTTTGTCGGGGCGGTGAGCGAGAATGTTGGCGCCGGCGTGCTAAGCTGGCTTTCGATGCGCACGCAATTCGTCACCTATGACCGGCCCCGCGTCGCGGCCGCGGCGATGGTGGGACGCTCATTTCCATTTACGCGCTGGGCGGCTTCCATGCGGCATCAAGCCACCGGCCCGAATAAATCGCTGCTTATCTACACTTACACCCTGGAGGTCGGTCCACCGGCACTAAGGTGGCTGATCGCGCCCGTCGTTGTTTCGCTGTTCAACTGGCAGACACACCGGCGCTTCGCACGGCTGCGTGACTTTCTTGCGTTGCATGCCGAGGATGTGAAACTCTGGCATCAGGATCAGACCGATGACGTCAGCGGAGTCATACCCGCAGGTTGACGTTCCGATCTTTCATTGAAGGAATTGTTCCTGGATGCACCATTGCGTCACCAGCGGCTTCAACGATGGCCTAGATGCCTACCTGCTAGGGACACTGCCCTATGTATGATCCCATACTTATTTTCCTGATTTTTCTCGGCGGTCCGCTACTCGGCTTGATTGAGGGTCTGGTACGCAGGCGCGGCTGGATGGGGACGATTATCAACGTCCTTGTCGCGGGTGCATGTGGCGTTGGCGCCGCTATCGCTGTCGGAATGATAGTCAACCCTTCTTGGGGAGGTGCCATGATTCTGCTTTACCTCGCCCCGATCATCGGCAGCGCGCTCGGGGTGGTCGTGGTACTCAGGATACTCCGGCACGAGCGATGGTCCGCCATCAGCGAACTTCTCAAGGTCGCGGCGTACTTCGCGGGTGCCATGGTTTTTTTACTGGCTCTTGTCGGGGGCGCTTTCTTTTTTTTTGCCGGGTCAAATCGATACACAACGTTTCACACCGACGTCCCGGCAACGCTCGCCGCATGGCAAATGGCGGGCGCGCAGAAGATTACGGTTGCAGTATCTACCGCAGACACTGTGCCGGGCACGCTCGGCACCCTCAATACGGCGAGCGCCGCGGATATCACCGCCGCGACACAAGATGCATCCATCAGGGGCGCGTATCGACTGCGGATTATCAATCGGTCGAGCAATATCACCTGGGCCATCGCTGCCGGCACAGGGGTGACGCTTCACGGCACGATGACGATCGCCCCGAACGCCTGGCGCGACTTCACTGTAACGTTGACCGCGGCAGGCGCCGTGTCGTTGCAGTCGATCGGCGCCGGCGCTTGCGCTTCCGGCGTTGACCCTGCGCGCTGCGCTTTATGATCACCATGCCGTTAGTGAAGTGCGCGCCGCGCAGACGGGCCATGTGGCGACGATTTTGATATGCGGAACAGCCAGCTATCGACATGAAGTTCTAACCATGTTCTGAAGACGGACCCGTCGGACGCGCCATCGTCCGTTCGCTTTGGGCTGCGTAACATTGCCGTTCGACGCACTTGAGATGGAAGCTGATATACACGCTGCGGTCCTTCTGGCGAGCGTTGTCGTTACTGTGGCAGTGGCATTACGATTGGGAAGCAGAACGCTCAATGCCCCGCGGATTTGTCACGCAGCCATACTAGGATTATTGGGCGGGTTTCTTGTCTCGACGACGGTGCCCTATGTCACTGCCGGCCCCGGCAATAATCCGCACTATCAATTGCTGATACCGCCGCTCGAAGCCGTTGTGCTGTGGGCACTGATCGAAAAGCGCTGGATGCGAATCTTGTCGTTTTCAGCGGCAATAGTGTTGGCCATTGCGCTAGGCATCCATTTTCATCAACTTATTGGTTTGAGCCGCACGCATGCCGATACACTGGCGATCCGCGATTTATGGTGAACAGTTGCGGCCAACCAGCGGAAGCAATTACGCTCTGGCATACACCGCTCACCGGCTTGTATGAGATTCTTATACGCGAGGCGCCGCCTGCGAAGGCGCAATAAGACGCTATGACCAGAACGCCGAGTTGGCGACAGCCCGAACCGCTCCGCTTGATATGGGCGCAGTGGCCGTCAAATCGCGGGAATCTCCCTCTTTGAAGTTATCCTGGCGATAAGGTGCTCTGCAAAGAGCGAAATTTCAGCCTCCACGTTGTGCGGATTGATGTGCCTGAAAAGATCAAACCGCAGCCACAGGCAATGCGGGTTGAACGATGGACAAAACATGCGCTCATGCTCGGGTATTTCTTCCTCGTTGCAGATGGCAAGTGGAATGAGATGTTCGGCTTTGTAGTTGGTATAGGGATAGTCGGCGCTTGAGGTTACGAAGTAGCGGACGTGATCAAGGTGCGTGAAATGCTTTGCTTCTACTTCGCTACCCAATATGCAGGCAACCGCTCCGCTATCGCGGAGGTAGCGTTCTATCAGCGATTGCGCAGAATAGGTGGCTTCCACAACAAACCGCTGCGGGTAAAGCCGTGCGAGTGCATCCGTGCCTTCGCTATCGCCGGCCAGGATGAATGTGGCGCTGCTGCTCTGCAGAATACACTGGATCGTCCGCGAGTCGAGTGATGATCTCGGGTTGAGGAATATCATGAGGCCAGGAATATTGCCCGGTTGATATCTTCGATCTACTTCCCACTCGCGCCGGGCGGCAACGCTCTGATAAATCGTGACCGGGTTGTAACCAAACAGAATCGAACGCGACGCTTCGAATTCCCTGATGGCACGCATTGCAGTCTCGCTCATCGGGCAAACATGCACACTGCTGTCGTCAAGCGTCGCGCGCGATCCGTCGTCGATGAACATCAGGCCGTGCTTGTCCATTGACGTCGCGATAAATGCCAGGACCTCGCTGGATATCGTGACTTTGACGGCGGCCTTGCGGATGATGCAGTCAATGCCGGCGGAAATTTCCTGCCGCAATTTCTCCGGGTAATGTTGCAGACTGCGTGCGTCCTCAAGCTGGTAGTACACTAGAGATTTTTCCGCTTCGCCGGGAAACTGATAGCGCAGTTCGTACGAGCGCGAGGCGGCGTCTTCGACCAGTGTTGACCTTATGCGGTCGCAATCGCTGATCCCCATTGCTTCGAGTTCCCATAGCAGGTACTGCAGGCAACCGACCTCCGGCAGGAGATCCGGTTCAACGGAAAAGTTTAGCTCATATTTCTTGTAGTGATACTCGCTCCTGCGGGCGGCATGCTCGGCTTCATTCATCGGCGTGCCATGAAAGGGAAGGCGATCGACCATGATGGTTCTGCCGGCGCCGTTGGACAGCAAATAGCTGGTAATAAAGTCACTCCCCGACAGCAGATACAGCGCGCGCCGCCGCTTGTTTGCCCAAGGGGATGCCGACGCTATGAGCGTCAGGTAATCGAGGCGATCCGGTCTGAGGAACGATTTGCTTACTTCCATTGCGAATGGCCTGTACAGTGAGTGGGATTGCCGGTCAACCATCGGGCAATCTATTCCAGGTAGCAGAGCAAAGCAAACGCCTTCCCGCAAGCGGCCGCTCTGCGGCGTTTTGTTTGACCACAGGCACGGCGCGGCGGATACTGGCAGTCGTCCAGCTCTTCTTCCCGCCGGCGATCCCCGAACAGGATTTGCGCAGATGATGAACCGTCTTGTCCGCTCGTGGTGGTCCACACTTCGTATTCATGCCTTGGGTTCGGATGACTCGCGAAGCACAGTAGGTGATCCGGGAGAGTTTGTCGGGGAACTGCTGCAGTTTGCGGTGGCACGGCACGCCTCGGATATCCATCTGGCGACCGGCAAGCGCCCGATACTACGTATCCACGGCGTACTGCGATCGATCAATCTGCCAACTCTGAGGGATGGGGAAGTCGGCGCGTGTCTCGACACGTTGATGAACGATGCGCAGCGGGAGCAATGGAAAACTGCCGGCCGTTGCGTGTTCATGCACACAATCGCCAAGCTCGCTCGCTTTCGTATCCGCATGTTCACCCAGCATCAAGGTGTAGGCGCCGCGATCCGCATCCTTCCCCATGAAGTGCCCAGGCTCGACACCCTCGGGCCACCGAGAGGGGACCAGGCCGTCAGTGGTGAGACGGGCATTATTATTATCGCGGGACCTTCCGGCTGCGGCCGTACCACAATGCTGGCGTCCATGTTGCTGGCGATCGGAAGTTTTGAGCCCAAGCGTATGGTGAGCATCGGGCGGCCGCTCGAATTCGACATGGCCGACCGGCTGCCCGATCTGATCCAGATCGACTTGACACAGACCACCGGCGGGTATCCCGCCGCGATCCGCGAGGCGAGCGGCGCAGGCACCAAGGTCATCGCCGTGGACGATGCTTCAGATCCGGCGACGATGATCGAAGCGCTGCGCGCGGCGCAACAGGGATGCCTCGTACTGTGCGGCCTGCGTGCCACAAATACGCGGTTCGTGCTAGAAGAAATCATCGGGCGCTGTCCGAAAGGTGAAGAGACCGGGCGCCGGCTACTTGCTGATACCCTCAGGGCGGTGTTCTGCCAGCACTGGATATTTACGGTAGGTGGAGGACGTATCCTGGCGTTCGAGGTTGCGCTTGGCACCCCCAGCTTGAAAAACTGTATACGGCAGTTTGGCATGGCGTTCGCGTTTTACTCCCTGTTGCAGACTCACGGGCAACTTGGTTTCCAGACCTTCGACCAGGATGTGCAGCGGCTTTTGCGCGAGGGACGTATCAGCCACGCCGAAGCCGCAAGCCATCTGCTGAATGCGGACGCGGCTGGAGGGCGAGGCGGCGACCTCACCCTTGGCCTTGTGCCATCTGAAGACGCCGGTGCCGCTCCAGCGATACCGTCCGGCGTATTTGCACCGGAAGCACTCGATGACCCCAAAGTGTTTGAACACGTGGCACGTTACCGCGAAGGCCTGATTATCATTTCCGGCCCGCCCGCATCCGGTCGGTCAGTTACCGCGGCGTATCTACTGAGCCTCATAATGGCGAAATGGCAGCGACACATCGTCACGCTCGAATGCCGCGTTGAGCATGCGTTCGAGGAAGGCATGGATGGCAGGGGTCTTGTCACACGGCATGTGCTGCCGACCAGCCCAGTTGATCTGGCCGATGCCGTCAGCGCGGCCCTGGGTGAAGACCCGGACGTGCTGTTC
>CAMDLH010000015.1 GCA_945901405.1 Bordetella parapertussis
ACCAGCAACATCGATTCCACCCGGCTCCGCAGTTCAGGATGCCCGTTCAAACGGTTCAACAAGGTTTCGTCACTCATTCCCATGACATCCTCCTCATAAAGTGGTGGGTAGGGTGCTAGATTACTCCACCTCAGTTTGAATCGCACCCCGCCGTACCGAAGCAGTTCGCAATGGATCAAGCTATTGATTCTATTGATATTTACGGCGCAGCCGCCACCACAACCTCGCGCGAATCCGCCCTGCCATGTTCATCCACCACCCGCAGCAAATACCGCCCTGGCTGCGGCGGGCGCCACGCGGCGGCTACACCGGGCCGGCCTGCGGTGATGAAGGCGTCGTTGGCGAACCAGTAGAGTGTGTTGACACCACCTTCAGCGGTGGCTGCAAGGGGCACGACGTTGCGTTCGGGTTGGGTGTGGCGCATGACGTAGGCCGCGCCGCGCACGGGGGCGCTGATCGCGGGGGCGATGCCGCCAGCTGTGCTGGCGCCGCACTCGCCTGACGGCGGCACGCGCCTGGGCATGCCGGCTTGCGCGTAGAGGCGCATCAAGTCGGAGGGCCAGTATTCGTAGACGACTTGCTGCACGCGGCCGTGTTCGTACGGCGGGCATGCGATGCGGCCGGTGCGTTGGTCGACCATCACGGCGCGGTGTATGTCGCTCACGCGGATCGGCGATTTGCCGGGCACGAACCAGGTTTCCGCCTTGAGCGGGCAATGCGCGTTGGGCAAGTCACCAGATGCCGCGCACACTTCCACGCGCGTGAGGTTCGGCGGGTTGCGGAATATCGGTTCGGTGAGGCCGCGGTCTTCCGCCGCGATGGCATCGACGATCTGGAAGAATAACGGTGCTGCCGCCTGTATGCCGACGTACGCCGGGTTGCCTTCGCCGTCGAAGCGCCCCACCCACACCGCGAGTACGTAGGGGCCGAAGATGCCCGCCGACCACGCGTCGCGGAATCCCCACGAGGTACCGGTTTTCCACGCCACCGGGATCGATGCGCGCGAGCCGGCGACCGTGCCTTCGGGGCGCGGATTGTTACGCAGGATGTCGAGCGTCATGAAGCTGGATTCCTCGGAAAGCAAGCGCACTTCGTCACGTTCCGCCTCATTCGCCCTGTAACGCAACGGCTTTAACACCCCTCGATTCGCAAGCATTCCATAGAGCGTGACGAGTTCTTCCATCGACACATCGCCGCCTCCTAACGCAAGCGCCAGGCCGTAATGTTTTTCGCTCGCCATGCGCGACACGCCCGCGTTTTTCAAAAAATCATACAACGACGGCTGCGACAACCGTGCCGCCAGACCCACCGCCGGGATGTTGCGGCTGCGGATCAGCGCGTCGCGCGCGGTGACCGGGCCGATGAAGTTGCCGTCGAAATTCTCCGGACTGAATGGGCCGAACGCGGCGGGTGCGTCTTTCAGCACGGAGAGCGGATGAATCAAACCCTGATCCATCGCCAGCGCGTAGATGAAGGGTTTGAGTGTCGAGCCCGGTGAGCGCTTGGCGAGCGTGCCGTTGACCTGCCCGTTGATGGCGTCATTGAAAAAGCCCGCCGAACCGACCACGGCTTTCACTTCCATGGTGCGGTAGTCGATCAGCATCGCGGTGGCGTTTTCGATGCCGATGCGGCGCTGGCGTTCGACGTAGCGGTGTATCTGGCGCTCAAGCGTGCGCTGCAAACGCATATCGAGCGCGCTGCGAATTTCCCTGGATGCGCCTGCGTCACGAGCGATCAAGTGGTTCACAGCATGCGGCGCGCGAAACGGCAGTTGCTGGCTGTTGCGCAGATTGAGTGCCAGCTTCATCAAGCCCGCCTGCGGTTTGGCTTCGGGGTGCCGCGCCTGCCAGCGCTCAAACAGCCGCATGCGCGCGCCGACCATTGAGGAATGTTCCGCACGTGCCGCGCCGAGTGTGCGTTTGGCGGGCGACTGCGGTATCACCGCCAGTGTCAATGTCTCGGGAAGAGACAGCGCGCTGGTGGCCTTGCCAAAGTGAATCAGACTCGCCGCGCCCACGCCCTCGATATTTGCGCCGTAGGGCACGAGGTTCAAATACGCCTCGAGAATTTCACGCTTGGAGTATTTCAATTCCAGTTCGATTGCACGCGCGATCTGCTTTACCTTGCCGCGGATGCTGCGCGACGCGTTGCGGTCGAGCATGCGCGCCAACTGCATGGTGATGGTCGAGCCGCCCTGCCGCGGCTCACCGGCAATGTAAGTGCGCCAGCCGCCGCGCACGAGCGCAATCGGATTCACGCCGAGGTGACGATAAAACCAGCGGTCTTCCTGCAACAAGAATGCTTCGGTGATTTCGGGCGAGATCGATTCGAGCGGCAGCCACAGGCGGTAACGTTCGTCGCCTGCCAGAGTGAGTCTTAGTAACTGGCCGCGGGAGTCGAAGACGGCTACGGAGGAGGTGTAGCGGCTGGCTAATGTTGGTTTGGGGTAGAGGCGGATGGTGATGGCGGCAAGGACGCAGATACAAAGTGCCGCAGCTATTATGCGCACTGTGCCTGCACGCCCTCCCACCCTAACCCTCCCCCGCAAGCGGAGGAGGGGACTAGTGGGTTTGGTTACGCCGTTCACTCGTTCACGCCGTCAACGCCCTACCGCTTCTCCACCACTATCCGCGCCCCCAGCGAGCGCGCCTGCACCGCGCGCTCATACATTGATTCGCCATAGGCGGGCGGCACGGCAAAGGTGCCGGTGTTGGTGGCCTTAATGCGATAGGCGAATTCCTGAATGTCCTTGCCGACGAAGCCGTAGAGCACCACACGATCCTCGCGTAGGTCGGCGAATTCGGGCTTCCAGGTCGAGTGAGATGTCCCTATCGGCGCGCGCCAGCCTTGTTCCTCGCCGTCTTTCTGCGCGCGGCCTTCGCCTTGCGGCTGCTCGCCCTCCGGCTGTGCCGGGCGCGGGTTGATCACCAGATCAAAGCCGCCGGGCAATAGATCAACCAGCGCCACGTTGTCGATGCCTTCGCGGCCGATGGCGCGGAATTTCAAGCGCACTTCGATTTCTTCGCCGACCTTCACCGATTTGACCGGGTTGCCCTTGGCATCGACATACTCGCGCAGTATCTCCATGCCGTTTTTGATTTCTTTTTCCGGCAGGCCGCGATCAAAGCCGGTCTGCTCGACGATGTAATACGCGGCCAAGTCACTCTTGTTCGAGAATTGCAACTTCGCCGCATCCGCCGAGAAACTGCCGCGCGGTATCGCCGATGGCGGCAGCGCCAGCGGCCGCGTGGTGTTGTTGCGCAAGAACTCACTCACCGCGAGTGTTCCCGGCGGCAGTTTCTCGCCGGCGGTGGCAATCGCATCGAGCGCGAGTATCGTGTAGGCCGACGAATGCGTGTTGTAGGCGCCTTGCGCGATGGGTGTTACCAGCAACTCCAGCGTTTGCGGCGGCAGCTTGGCGAGACGCTCGGGGAAATGACGCGCGATCAAGTGAATCAACTGCGCGTCGCGCGTGAGCGGGTCGTAATACGCATCCCCCGCCACCTTAGCACCGGCGGTGAGGCCCGCCATCAGCGGCTCGGCAAGGCGCTCCTGTTTCATCAACTGGTAACTCGCGGCAAGGTACGCCGCAGCGATATCCTGCGAATACGTTTTCGCGTGATTTTTCTCCAGGCGTTTTTGCAGCGCGGCCGCGAAGTTGGTGGTGACCACACCCTGACGCGTCAGCAGATAGATCGCATACGCACGCGTGCGCTCATCCACCAGCGACTGACCTTCGCTGCTGGCGAGGCTACGTAAGTAATTGTTTCCATTGACAATTATGTCATTCGGCACCACGCGCCCACGCTCGCGTGCTTCGATCAAAAAGTGCGTCGCATAGACCGACACATAATCAACCACATGCGCGTTCGCGGCCCACAAGCCGAATGCGCCCTCGCCGTTTTGCCGCGCGCGCAGCACGTTGATCAAGTCTTCGAGCGTGCGATTTTCTTTCGATTTCACGTGGCCGAACTCAGGGCGATTCGTCAGCACCAGCGCGGGCACCCCCATGCTCACCAGTTGCTCGGTGCATGAGTACGGAAAGCCTTGCAGATAACTCGCCAACCCATGCGCAAGTGTCAGCGGCACATGCGAGATGCCCGTTTCGAGCTTGCGGTAATGCGGATACATATTGCGCGTGATGGTGGCCTCGGCGTTGCCGTTCCTGACCACACCCGCGATCAACTGCGTGATGTACGGTTGCGCGGGCCGCACGCTGATGGTGTCCGAGAGCTTCGCGCCCTTGCCCGCCGCGGCCGCGTTGAATGTCAGCGTGGCGGAACCGAGTTCATCCTTCGCGCGCACCCTGAAGCTGGTCACGCCCTCGCGCAGTTCGCCGATTTTCAGTGTCGTAGTTGCGTTGCCGATGATCTCAAGATGCGGCGATGAAACCATGCCGACGGTGATCTGCGCTTCTGCGCCGGAGCCTGCAACGTTGTTCGACACGCCTACGCTCACATCAAATTCGTCACCCGGCGTCACCGTCGCCGGCACATTGGGCGACAACACGAAATCGCCGCGTGACAGCGCTTTTTTCTCGAACACGCCCACCGCGTCATCCGACACCGCCACCGCCATTACACGCAGTGAGCCGTTAAACGTCTCCGGCACGACCCAGGTGAGTTCGCGTTCCTGCGGGCCGGCCTCGATGATACCCGACCAGTACGCCACCGGCTTGTCGCGCTTGCGTTTGAACGGATTCAGATGCTTGCCCAGCGCGCCATCGGCGTCGCCACCCGGCGCCGCAGCCGCCATGAAGCGTTTGAACTCCGGCAATATCAAATCGAGTATCTGCGAGGTGCGCACTTCAAGTGCGCGCTTCTGGAAAAAGAACCCCAGCGGATCCGCGCTCTTGTAACGCGCCACCTGCAATATGCCCTCATCCACCGCGAACACCACCATGCGTGACGGGCGGTCGGACGAATAACGCAGCTTCACCGTATCACCGGGCTTCACCTGATCGGGCGTCTTCACTATCGCCTTCAGCTTGCGCCGGTCGAGATTCACCGAAAACGGCTGCACGCCATACGCCAAGGGGCTGGCGTAAATCTCATCGGAGCCGATGCCGCGGATGAACGTCACCGACACGTAGCCGTTGCCCTCGAAGTCCTTCGGCAGGCGTATCGTCTGCGTGGACGCCGTGGTGGTGGCGGTGAACCACACGTGCGCATACACACGCTCGCGCTCGATGGTAATGAGGCCCGATCCGGTATACGGCGCCTGGATCGACAGCTCGATCTCCTCGTCGGGCGCGAAATCTTTTTTGTTGAGTTTCACCTGCAACTCGGCGTTTTTCTCGAGTGAGCGCGTGAGGTTCGCCGCACCGGCCACCTCGTACGACACGCGCGCCAGGTCCTGCCCCTGTGCGTCGCGCACCACGTAGCCGTAGCTGCCCGGAGCGTCGGAGGCCAGCGCCAGCCGCATGCCCGCCGCTGGAATCACGAACGGCTTTTCGTCGAGCGTGATGCGCTTCTCGCGCGACTCATATTTGTAGGTGTTGTTGGGCTGCTTGGTCAGCACCGACACGAACTTGCGCTCGTAGTGCACCAGCTTCAATTCCTTGGCTTCGGTTTTCTTCGCGTTCGGATCAATCGCGATGAGTTCGACATTACGCTTCGCACCCTTGGACACATACGCCAGATCACCATCGGCCTTGTAACCGACGAGGAACGGCATGTTGGACACCAGCGTCGCCGCCTCGGCAGACACACCGCGCCCGCCGTCGGCCTCGAAACCCTGGCTCACGATGTGCAGCCGGTAGGTGGCTCGCGCGAATCGTGCGAGGTTCAGATTAAATTCCGCCTCGCCCTGCTCGTTGGTTTTTGATTCAGCGAGCGGTTCGGTGAAGCCTTCTTTCGCGAACTGCGGATCGTGAAACTGATAATCGCGCCAACTGGGGAACGCAGGCAGCGCGGGTGCCAGCGTCATCGTCGCCGTCACGCGCCGCGCTTCGGCGGGCGTGCCAAACAGATTCTGCAACGACACATGCGCCTTCAGTTCTTGCGGCGTGACCCAGCCTTCGACCGCCTGGCGCGTGATGCGCGCGGCCATCTTCAACCGGTCGGGCGTGAATTCCTGCACCTTCACCGTCACCGAGCCCAACTGGCTCGAACGCTGGCCGTCCTTCACGATGTAGAGCGACACGGTGTAGTCGCCAGTGGGCGCAGTCTCCTGCGTGGTGTGGCGCAGCTCTTCAAACCCGCTGGCGGAGAGTTTTATTTTTTCGGCGCGCAACGTCAGGCCGCGTGCGTCGGTGAGTTCAACCTCCAGCGGCACGCCGGCGAGCTTGGCGCCCCAGTCGGCCGATTTAACTATCATGCCGGCGCGAATCTCCTCGCCCGGCCGGTAAATGCCGCGGTCGGAGAACATGTACGCCGACAACTTGCTGGCGTCCGCGCTGCTGGCCACACCGCCGACATCGAAGCGCGAAAAATCCAGCAGCCTGTCGCTGCGGTCGTACGGCAAGAACGAACTGTCAGAGCCCTTGCGCACCACGTACACGGCGGGCGCGCGCTCGCGCTGAAAGCCCGCGAGATCGGGCAGCCGCGCGCGGCCGGTTGCGTCCGCGGTTTGCGACACGATCACCTGCCCGTTACGGCCGAGGATTTCGACTATCGCGCCGCCGACCGGCTGGCCGGTGGCGATGGATTGCACGAACGCATCCTGCGTGCCGTCGATCGCGCGTTTCACCACCACGCCGAGATCGGTGACCACAACAAGGCGTTTATCCGTAGCACCCGTGGTGCGTTTGGTTTTCGGGTTGTAGCTTTCGACCTTGACGAAAAACACGCCGCGTTTGCCGCCGTCGGCCTCCAGGTATTTCGCGAAATCAATGGCGAGATAACTCGGCTTGCCCGGCTCGGACTGCGGCGCTTCCTCGATCTGCGTGAAGCGCTCGGCAAGATTGTTGTCGTCGAAATCGTTGTCGAAAGTCGGCTTGGCAAAGTCGCCACGCGACATGGTCGCCAGATGTTGCAATTGCTGCGGCAAGAGCCGCCCGATCTCGACGCGCACGCCTTCGACATCGCGCACGAGCACGGCGAGTTTCTTATCGCCCGACAGCGCCAGCAGCGCGCCCTGCGACACGATGCGCAACTGGCGCGGGAAGCGCTGCACGCGCATGATGCCGCTGAATTCTTTCTCCATCATGTAGCCGCCGAAGGACTTCGCGCCCTTCTCCACGCGCACATAGATGTGACGTCCAGCCTCGGCGGTGTATTTGAAACCGTGCTGCTGCACGTGCTCGCGCTCGGCGGGCACGGGTTCGAGCTTCAGTGCCTCGGCGTGTTTCAGAATCTCCGCGCCAATTTTCGCGGCGTCGTTCCACGCATACGGCTGCTTGCGGTCTTCCTCCTTGGTGTCGGGGTGGTGCAGCGGCAAAATCCACGCGCGCACCCTGGGGATCACCTGCTTTTCGTGCGTGTCGGCGGTGAATTTCGCCAGCAGCACGCGCTCGGGTTCGAGTCTGTCGTTGTCCGCGACGATGATTTCAGCGCCCTGCAGCGCAAGGCTGTAGAGGCCGGGCACCAGCACCGATTGCTTGATCTGCGTAGTAGTGGCAGCACCGCCGCGCGTGCTGCGCGTGCCGGTGTCGAGGATGACGGCGATCTTGATAGGCTGCGCCGGAATCGGCAGCGCATCCGAATGTATATAGGCAAACAGTTTATGTTTGTCGTAACTCACCTTGAATTTCTTGTCGTCAGCACCCAGGCCCAACACACCATCCTTGCCTTCTTCGCGCAGCGCGATGCGCTTTTCGAAATCAACGGTGTCCACCGGGTGCGAGAAATTCACCGTGGCGACGACTTTTTTCGACGCCGGATCGACCGGGTCCTGATAAAAACTCGCCTCGGTGATTTTCACCTCGAAGGGTGCGGAGCGGAATTTGAAACGGTAATCCTTCAGCCGCACCTGCTCTGCGACGAAACCTTTTTTGCCGAACGAGACTTCAAATTCGGTGCCCACCGGCCAGTCAGCCTTGGGTTGAAACTCCAGCGTCTTGTCGTCAACCCACTTCCACGTGCCTTCGATGCGCGGCTCAGTGCTGACGCCTGCGGTGATCTCCTTCCCCGCACCCGCCAGCGGCGCAACGGAGTCGCTGAATTTCACCACCATCGGTTCGGGCTTGGCGTTGTCTTCGACACGCGTGCGATCGGGCGCGGTGATTTCGTAGGTGACGGCGATTGGCCTGGGTTGGCGGTCGTACCAGATTTTGCCCGCCACGCCGCCGGCGAGAACGGCAACAACGGCGACACCCGCTATCGCGGCGCTTTTCGTGTGCGTGCGCGCCCAGCTCGCGAGCGCAACCCAGCAAAATCCGATGGCATTGCCGATGCCCTTTAGCCAGCCCGGCGCCTGCCAGCGAAAATCGCCGAAGAGTTTGCGCAGCACCCAGGCGATGGCGCTGAAAATGTCGCCGATGACTTCGCCTATGAATCGCAGAATGGTTGCGAAAATGCCGGCGCGCGGGCTGGCGGGGTTGGGTTGGTCGCTCATAAGGACACCTTTGGGGTATTCCTAACTAATTGTTTTTATTGAATAATTTATATAGTTCTACGTGGGCTTGGGCAGCGTGACGGCATTCTTGTCGGCAAACAATGCGCTCCAATCAACGCGGGCGGTGACTTGCATCAACACAAACAAGGTCATGATCGCGCCGACGGTGATTGCCAAGCCAGTCAAGCCCTTGAAGAAGAACGCATACGAGAACAATACCAGATACACCAGTTGCGCGGTACCCGCCGCGAGGAACGCGAAACGCGCGCCGAACACGATGCGCAGATAACTCACGGTGAGCAGTAGCGACACCACCGCCGCGATGGCAAACGCAAGTTGTATCGGCGCCTGATCGGCGAGATACGCGAACAGCAAATGAAACGAGAAAAACGACGCCGCGAGAAAAAAGAAATGCATAGGGTGAATCTCGACGCGGCGCACGATGCCGATGGCGAGCAGCACCACGATAAAGAAAAACAGCGACACCGGCGCGAACAGCGCGATCTGGCTCGCCAGCGGGCCGGGCTGCAGCTTCTCCGGCATGCTCATCGCGATGTTCACGCCTGACACCAGACGGCGATATTCCCAGGTGAGCGTCCAGCCGCCGGCATCGTTGCGCGCCTTGGCGGTGGGCGAAATTGATTCGTCGGGAAAATCAATCGCGCTGAAATCGGTGTTCATCACCAGCCTGAAGTTTTTCGCTTCCGCCACGCCGCGGCCGAAGTTATACACCCAGCGATCCAGCCCCTGGCTGTGATAACCCACGCGCAGGATGGCCTGCTCGCCGGGCGCCAGGCGCGTCCAGCCGAAAATATTGTTGTCGCCGGGCGTGGGCGGCGTTGTCCATTGCGCGCCTTCGAGATCAAAACGCAAATCGCCGAACACCGCCTTGCTCGCGGGGAAAGGCAACGCGACCTTGATGTCGCGCGCCACGCTATCGCTGTTGGTGAACTCATAGGTTGCGCCAAAATCAACGCGATACGTTGCATACCACAACAAACCTTTTTGCCGGAGATCGAGCTTGAGATTTACCTGTACGTCGCTTGAGTCGAGCGCCACGCGGTGGATGATCGTGTCGTCAACGATGCGTTCGACCTGCGCGCCGTTTTCGGTGACGGTGATTTTTTTCGTGGTTTTCTCCTCGGTGTGTATCTGCGGCGGCAGTTGCGCCTGCGGCGTGCCCCACAACTGCGACACACGCGCCTTCAAACTGGTATCCGCGCTATGCGTGCGGCTGGTGGTCACACCCGCCAGCGTAAACCACGCCAGCGATACACAGATAAAAATGAAACCGATCGCAATCAATCGCCTTATCATTATTTTCTCTTTATAAACAATTACTTATAAACAAGGCGCGCAAGGTACTCTGGGCCAGAAGCTGGAGACCGGCGCACGATTGCCTGCCGCGCCACGTCGCCCCCTTCGATGGGCGCAAGCCCCAACCACCGGCCCACAGCGCCCTGAGACATAAGACGCATCGATTCAAATACGTCAGGTTTCACGACAACAGCGCAACCACGCCCGCCACCAGCGCGCCGGACAACACCGCCGCCGCGGCGCCAACCACCAGCGCCTGCCCCATCAGGGCGAGCATGTCGAAAGTGATTTTGCGCGCACCGAAGGGCGCGGGCCTTACTCGTGTTTTCATGACCATCTCCTGTGTTGATTTCAGTGATGGCATTAAAGCGCCCGAAGCGGGCGGCGCGCGGGCGCGATCATGGCAAAGCGCCGGTCAATTGTGGCAACAATAGGGCAAGCGCTTGCGGGCATGCCGTGGGGCGCGGGCTTTGCGGTATATTGGCGCGAACTGAACGACCCAGGACGCAAACATGCCACGCCGCATAGCCATAGTCGAAGACGACCCCGCGATTCGCGCCAACTACGCCGACGCGCTGACCAAGCACGGCTACGAAGTCACGCAATTCGGCAGCCGCAAGGAAGCACTCGAAGCCATGCGCGCGCGCCTGCCCGATCTGGCGTTGCTCGATATCGGCTTGGGGGACGACATGGATGGCGGCTATGCGCTGTGCCGCGATTTGCGCGCGATGTCGGGCGTGCTGCCGATTATTTTCTTGACCGCGCGCGACAGCGACTTCGACACCGTGTCGGGCCTGCGCATGGGGGCGGACGATTACGTCACCAAGAACATGAGCCTGCCGCATCTCTTGGCGCGCGTGTCGGCGCTGTTTCGCCGCGCCGACCTCGCGCGCGAACCAGCGGCGCGCGAAGACGTGATCACGCGCGGCGAGCTCGTGCTCGACTTGCAGCGCTTCACCATCACATGGAAAACAAAAATGGTGGAACTCACGCTGACCGAATTCTGGATCGTGCATGCGCTGGCGAAATTCCCCGGCCACGTGAAAAACCGTGACCAGTTAATGAGCGAAGTGCACATCGTCGTTGACGACAGCACCATCACCTCGCACGTCAAACGCATCCGCCGCAAATTCGCCGAAATCGATGAAGCGTTTGACCGCATCGACACCGTGTACGGCATGGGCTACCGGTGGAAGGCGGCGGAGTAATACTTCAGTGAACCACGGCCTTGACCTCCCAGCTCACTCGTCCCCTCCCCCGCACGCGGGGGAGGGCTAGGGTGGGGGCGCGACGCCGAGCAATATCCCGCAATGTCCGCACCAACCTCCCCCGCCCCCAAACCCGCCCGCCTCTTTGGCCTGCACGCGCAAGTCGCGTTGGTGGCGCTCGTGCTGCTGATTATCCCGTGGGCCGGCTACAGCTACGTCAAGGCGATGGAAAAACTGCTGCGCGAAAATCAGGAGCAGCAGGTGGTCACCACCGCGCGCGCCATCGCCACCGCGTTACAGGATCGCCCCAAGCTCATCGAACTGCGCGGCCAGCCGATACCCATCGTTGAAGCAGCGAAACCCGACCCATCGCCGCCGGCAACAGAAGACGAACCGGTAAAAGCCGTGCCGCTTCCGCCGCCAGCGCCGCCTGCTGCCAGCGCGTCGGAAGAAGTACGCATCATCCTCGCCGGCCTCGCGCGCGCGGGGCTGCGCATCTGGGTCATCGACGCAAAATTACATCTCGTCGCCACCGCCGGCGATCTTGAACACAAACAAAAATATTCGAGTGACGCGGCCAGTTTCGGCCCGCTGGAAAAACTCGTGAATTCGGTGCTGCAACCCGTGTTTCGCCGCATGTTTCCGCCGCCCAAGGGCGCCGCCGAGGAGGTGATTCCGAACGACGTGGTGTTCGGCGGACGCGAACTCGAACGCGCGCTCGACGGCTCGCCCGGCTTGCGGCGGCGCGCCGGCGCCCAAAGCGGCGGCGTGATCCTCGCCGCGTTTCATCCGGTGTGGGTCGGTGAAAAAGTCGTGGGCGCGGTGGTGGTCGAGGAAAACACCGACGCCATCGTCTCGCTGGGCGATCGCGCGATTCAACAACTGGCTGCGGTGACACTAATTGCATTCGCGGCGGTGGCGCTGGTGTTGCTTCTGTTCGCCTCGCGCCTTTCCTGGCGGCTGCGCAAGTTAAGAGACGAAGCCGAAAACGCCATCGACTCGCGCGGCCGAATACACGGGCTGGTCACCGGCGGCAGCGCACGCGACGAAATCGGCGACCTGTCGCGCGCCTTCTCCACCATGCTCGAACGCCTCGCGCACTACAACGCCTATCTCGAAAAACTCGCGCAACGCCTGTCACACGAGCTGCGCACGCCGATAGCGGTGGTACGCTCCTCGCTCGACAACGTCAAGCTGCAAGCCATGCCCGCCGGCGCGGGCGTGTATGTGGCGCGCGCCGAAAGCGGCCTTGACCGGCTCGAAACCATACTCACGCGCATGGCCGAAGCAACACGCCTGGAACAAGCCGTGCGCAACGAAGAGCGCGCGGGCTTCGACGCGAAAGAAGTGCTCGCCGGTTGTGTCAGCGGCTACGTGGGCGCCTACAAGAATTGCACGTTCGAGCTCACCATGAACGATGCGCCGGTGACGCTGATGGGCGCGCCCGATCTCTTCGCGCAGATGCTCGACAAACTCGCCGCCAACGCGGCAGACTTCGCCGCTGCGGGCACTCCAGTTTCAATCAGCCTGCAACGCGAAGGCGCAGAAGCCTTCATTCAATTCAGCAACAGCGGCCCGCCGCTACCCGCCGAAATCGCCGAGCGTTTGTTCGACTCGATGATCTCGGTGCGCAAGGAAACCAGCGGCGAAAATCCGCATCTGGGGCTGGGGCTCTACATCGTGCGGCTGATCGCGGAGTTTCATGGCGGCAAGGCCGGCGCGTGGAATCGCGCGGACGGGAGCGGGGTGGTATTTGAGATTCGCCTGCCTGCGGAATGAATATAAGTTATTGTTTTTATTGATATTTTAAATACCGGAATCCATCATGAATTCCGCACTTCAATTCACCATTGCTCCTGCACAACGCACCCACGTCGCCGCCATACACGCGATGGTGCGCGAACTCGCGCAGTTCGAAAAACTCGAACACCTGGTGCGCGGCACGGCGGACGAACTCGAGCGCGAGTTATTCGGCGCGCAGCCGGTGATCGAAGCCGTAGTCGTGCTCGTTGGTGAAACACCAGCAGCCTTCGCGTTGTACTTTCACAACTACTCGACCTTCCTCGCGCGCAAGGGGCTATATCTCGAAGACGTTTACGTGAAACCCGCGTATCGCCGGCAAGGCATCGGCCGCGCGCTGTTGATCCACCTGGCGCGCATCGCGGTCGCACGCGGCTGCGGACGATTCGAATGGTCAGTACTGGATTGGAACGAAAACGCGATTCGTTTTTATGAAGGGCTGGGCGCGACGGTGATGCCGGAGTGGCGCATTGTGCGCGTCACGGGCGATGCGCTGAAGACGCTGGCCACTTCAAAGGTGAGCGGATTGCAGTAACCCTTAAAACGTCAATTCAGCTACTGCGAACACGGGGTTCACAGAGATTCAATCTTAAGGATTACCTTGCAGCCGGCTCGACTCTTGCGCAGTATCCGCAAGTCGCGCCAAGTCGGGCGGGAGACATCCCGCCTTACTTTGACACGTTACTCGTTCCGAAATTGCGCGGGCCGTTTCTCAATAAACGCCGCCAGCGCCTCCTTCGCATCCGCCGTGTAGCGCAGCTTGGTGTTCATAGTGTTCTGCATGTCGAGGAAGCTTTCCGCGTCGCGGTTGAACGCGCGACGCAGCGCAACCTTGGTCATGCGCAATGCGATGGGCGCCTTGGTGTTGAGCTTGCGCGCGAGCGCCATTGCTTCGTCCATTAGTTTGTCGTGTGGCACCACGGCGTTGACCAGCCCCCATGCCTTCGCCTGCGCGGCGTCGAACGGTTCGGCGAGCAGACAAATCTCGGTCGCCACCGCCATGCCGACCAGACGCGGCAGGTAGTACGCCGACATCTCGCCCATCAACCCGCGCTCGACGAAATTACAGCCGAAGTTGGCGCGGTCACTGGCGATGCGAAAGTCGGCCGCGAACGCCATGTTGCAGCCCGCGCCGCGCGTGACACCGTTCACCGCCGCGATCACCGGTTTGGTCAGCTCGCCAAATGCCAGCGGGTAATACAGCTGCGGCTCGAACAGCGGTTGCGCGGTGATGCTGTTGCCGCCGCCGGAGATCTCGGCCTCGGCGCGCGCCTTGAGATCGGCGCCGGACGAAAACCCGCGCCCCGTGCCGGTGACGATGATGGTCCACACTTCCTTGTCGGCCTCGGCCTTGCGCATCACATCGGCGATTTCCTCGCGCATGGTGATGTTGAGCGCGTTAAGCCGATCCGGACGATTCAGCGTCAGGATGCCGGTATGTTCGCGAACTTCCCACTTGATTGCCGTGTACATGAAACTTTCTCCCAAAATTCAAGAAATACTGATTGTCGAAGACGTGACCGGCGAGTCTACCAATCCAGCAGCGCAAGTGACGGCGCCAAATTCAGCGTAGTCCACCATCTTCGGCGCCTTTTTTGACATTTGATGTTTGATGTTTTAGCATCACACAATGCGTACCACCATTGATATCGCCGACGATGTATTGCAGGCCGCAAAGGAGCGCGCGCGGCGTGAAAACAAATCGATCGGCGCAATTGTCTCGGAACTGGCCCGCAACGCGCTCACTGCGGCGCCCGCGCCCGCATCCATGGGCGTTGAGCAGCCCAAGGCTGTTTACGGGGTTCGCCCATTCCCACGGCGGGGCGGCATAGTCACCAATGAAAAAATAAACGCGCTGCGCGAGGATGACGCCTACTAATGCGTTCGTTGCTGGACGTAAACATCCTGATCGCGTTGCTCGATTCCGATCACACGCTGCACACCCAGGCGATAGAGTGGTTCGCGCGCAATGCCGGTGACGGCTGGTCGTCTTGTCCAATTACGCAAAACGGCTGCGTGCGCATCATGTGCCACCCCGGCTACCCCAACGCGCTACCCGCGCACGCGGTCATCGAGAGTCTGCGTGCGGCCACAAGCGAGCCGCAGCACGAATTCTGGCCCGACAACATAACCGTGACGGACGCGAAAACCGTGGATGCAAAGCGCATGCACGGCCCGCGCCAGTTGACGGACATTTACCTGCTCGCGCTTGCCGTGCGCAACAACGGACGTCTGGTTACTTTCGATTCAAGCATCGCTTTGGAAGCAGCACGCGGCGCACGCGACAAGCATCTGCTCAAGTTGTAACTTGCGTTGCTGGCAGCGCGTTACTTCCCCGCCGGCCGAAACCTCGGCGTGCGCTCGCGATCCCCTGGGTTGTCCCAGCCCTTGTAGTTGGGTTTGCGCTTTTCAGCGAACGCCTTGCGCGACTCCATGCGGTCTGATTGCGCGCCGTGATTGTGCAGGAGCTTGGCGTAGGCTTCGAGTTCGTCCGACACACGTCCGCGCATGGCGCGCGTCATGTAGAGCGTGTTCACGCGCGAGGCCGGCGGCAGACTCAGCAGATGGCCGGCCATGCCGCGCGCTTCATCCATGAGCTTGTCCGCATCGACGAGGCGATTGAGATACCCCAGCTCATACATGCGCTCGGCGGTGAAGCGAAACGCGAAAGCGACTTCGGTGGCGATCGCATGCGGCAGATTGTTGACGATGCCGTGGCTGTGGCCGCCGAGCAGCCAGCGCTTGGCCTCGGATGACTCAAACGTGACACCGCGCACCGCCACGCGAAAATCCGCGCGCTCGGTCAACATGAAGCCCCCGCCCATGGCAAAGCCGTTGATGGCCACGATCACCGGCTTGTCGAGCGTGCCTTCGTTGTAGGGGTTTGATTTTTTTGCGGCTTCGGGCGATGCGCCGACGCGCCCTTTTTCGACCGACTCCTTCATGTCTTCGCCGGCGCAGAACGCGCGGCCCACGCCGGTGAATATCGCGACTTCGAGGTCCTTGCTGTCGCGATACTCGCACCACGCATCGGCCAGGAGGTTGCGCATTTCGGTGCCCAGCGCGTTCATGCGCTCGGGGCGGTTTAGGCGTATCACCATCACGCCGTCGTTGCGTTCGACTTCGACAAAACTCATGTGAACCTCCTGTTGAATTGAACCGCCATCATACCCGCGCTCATCGTTTATTGCCCGGCGCATCGGCGCGCCAAATGTGCTCGCGCCAGTACCACGCGATCAGCGCCGTGCACACAAGGCCAAACACGCAATAGATCGTCGCCGTCACGCGATAGCCATAACCCGCGATCATCGGCCCCGCCACCAGCAGGCCCACGGGCACGCCGTAGATCATCAGCGTGCGGATGCCCATGACGTGGCCGCGAAAGCCCGTTCGCGTGGTGCGCAGGAGCATCGCCGACAGCGGCACCATGCTCATGCTTTGCGCCAGTCCGGTCAGCATGATCATCAGCATGCCGCCGGTGAAACCCGGCATCTGCGCGAAGACGAGCACCATCACATACCACACGCCGCAGAAGCCGATCATCATGCGGGCGGGCGGCAGCCGGTAGCCGATACGCGAGAGGATGAGCGAGCCCACCAGCGCGCCGAAGGCGAAACTCGCGGTGAGATAACTCAAACCCTGCTGGCCGGTGTGGTACACGTCTTTCGCCACCACGGGCAAGAGCGCATTGGTGAGCGGAAACGCACAAAGATTGACGAGAAACGCCACGCTCATCGCCGCAAGCAGGTGCGGCGTTTCCCACACGTAGACCACGCCCGTGCCCAGGTCACCCAGAGTGGAAGCGGGACGCGCCTCGGTGGAGCCCGGTTTGCCGTCGACCTGCCGGGAAAGCAGCAGCGAAGCCCCGTAAAAACACGCGATCGCGACGTACGCATTGGCCATGCCGAGCCACGCCGCGAGCGCGGCGCCCGTCAGCGCGCCGAAGATGCGCGCCGAATCCTGCGTGGTGCGCGACACGCTGGTGGCACCGATGATGTTCGACGCGGGCATGGTCTCGCCCAGCATCGCGTAGCGCAGCACCATGTCGGCGGGCCGCAGCACGCTCAGTGCCGCGCCGATAACGAATACGTGCCAAGGCAGCAGCGCGCCGCTGAGCGCGAGCACCATGGTGGCGGCCGCGGTGATGGTGTAGCCCAGGCGCAGGCCGCAGTAAGTTTTCTTGTTGCCGATGCGCTGGCCAGTCACGCCCAGCACCGGCGCCATCAGCGTGCCAAGGTACGTGAGCGCGCCATAGAGTGTGAGCATCACCACCGATTGGGTTTCGACGAGGATGAACCACGCGAGCAGGATGTTTTCCATCTCCTGCGCCCACGAGGCCGTGAGATCGGCGGGCCACTGGTAACGAAAGCTGCGAACGTTAAACGGCGCGAACGCGGAAAACCGCACCTGGGGTTTCGCGGGTTCGGCACTCATCGCGATGAACTTTCGCCGCGCAAATGCAGGTGAATGTTATTGTTAATTTCGCGGCCTATTGAATTTTGATGGCTGCTTCTTTTACCACGCCGCGCCACATGGCGATTTCCCTGCGCACTTGTTCATGCAATTCTTCCGGCGTGCTGCCCGCGGGGGATACACCGTCGCCGCGCAGCCGCTCTTCCATGTCCTTGCCGCGGATGATTTTGCTCACTTCGCCGTTGATCCGTTCCACCACCGCGCGCGGCAAACCTTTGGGCCCGATCAACGCATGCCAATTGGTGACTTCGTAGCCCGGCACGCCGGCTTCCGCAATGGTCGGCAGGTTCGGCTCGGCGGTAAGCCGCGTGCCCGTGGTCACCGCCAGCGCACGTATGCGCCCGGCCTTGAACTGCGCCAGCCCGGTTTGCGGCGTGGCGAACACCAGTGAAATCTGCCCGGCGATCAGATCCGTCAGCGCCGGAGCGCCGCCCTTGTACGGCACGTGAACCATACTCACGCCGGCCATGTGCAGAAACTTTGCAGTCGTCAGATGCACGATGCTGCCCTGCCCGCTGGTGCCGTAGGTGATCTGGCCGGGTTGCGCTTTTGCCAGCGCGATCAGTTCGCGCAGATTTTTTGCCGGCACCGATGGATGCACGCAGGCGATCAGCGGCCCGCGCGCCACCAGTATCACCGGCGTGTAATCGTTGATTGGATCAAACTTGATGGGATACAAACTTGGATTGATGGTGTAACTCGGCGTGACCAGATTAAAGGTGTAGCCATCGGGCGCGGAGCGGATGCCCGCCTCGAACCCGAGCGTGCCGCCCGCGCCGGCGCGATTTTCGACGACCACTTGTTGCGCGAGTGCCTCGCTGAGTTTTTGCGCGAGCAACCGCGCGATGAAGTCACTGCCGCCGCCCGCGGTGCTGGAGACAATGATGCGTACGGGTTTTGCCGGGTATTGCTGGGCGTGCGCGGCCATGCCATGCAACACTGCGGCAGGCCACAGAATCGCGAAAACAACTGTTTTGTAAGTAATTGTTTTTATTGACATTTTTGTCATTGAATTCTGATGCCGGCACGCATGATGATCTTTTTCCATTGATCGTGTTCGCGGCGCAACTGCTCGTGCAGTTGTTCCGGCGCGGCGCCCGTGGGCGATACGCCATCGGCACGCAGGCGTTCCTCCACGTCTTTCAGGCGCACGATCTTGACCACCTCGCCGTGTATGCGCTCGACCACCGCGCGCGGCAATCCCTTCGGGCCGATCAGCGCGTGCCAGTTTGAAACGTCGTACCCCGTCACGCCTGCTTCGGCGATGCTCGGTATGTTGGGCTCGGCCGCGATGCGCTCCGCCGTTGTCACCGCCAGCGCGCGCAGGCGCCCCGCTTTCACCTGCTGCAAGCCCACCTGCGGCGTGGCGAACACCATCATCACTTGCCCCGCGATCAAATCGGTCATCGCCGGCGCGCCGCCCTTGTACGGCACGTGTATCATCTTGATGCCCGCCATGTCGAGAAACAACTCGGAGGCAAGGTGTACGATGGAACCCTGCCCCGCGCTGCCAAACGCGATTTGCCCTGGGCGGGCTTTTGCAATCGCAATCAGCGCCTTCAGGTTTTTCGCCGGCAGCGAAGGATGAATCACCAGCACCAGCGGCCCACGCGCGACATGCACCACCGGCGTGTAGTCGGTCAGCGTATCGTATTTCACCGGATACAATGAAGGCATAATGGCATAACCCGGCGTGATCAGGGTGAACGTATAGCCATCGGGCGCGGAGCGTATGCCGTATTCAAAGCCCGTCAACCCGCCGGCACCGGGTCGGTTCTCCACGATGACCTGCTGGCCGAGCGCATCGGTGAGTTTCTGCGCGATGATGCGCGCGACGAAATCCGTGCCGCCGCCCGGCGCGAAAGCGACGACGATGCGCACGGGTTTCACCGGGTACTGCTGCGCTTGGGCACAGGGCAACAGTAGCAGAAGTAATACGTAAGTTTTTGTTTTTATTGACATTTTTTCATGCAGTCAATCTGCTTTCACACCAGCGGATTTGATGACCTTGCCGAGTTTATCGATTTCGCCGGCGAAAAATTTCGCCGCATCGGCCGGGTTGCTGCCCACGGGATCGGCGCCCTCGCGCACCATGAACGCTTTCACCTCCGGGTGCTGCATGGCCTTGACGGTCTCCGCGTGCATGCGGTTGACGATGGCCGCGGGCGTGTTGGCGGGTGCGAACAGCACGAACCAGTTCGACAAATCGAAGCCGGCATAAATCGAATCCAGCGTCGGCACATTGGGCAGGAGCGACGAGCGCTGCTTTGTAGTCACCGCGATGCCGCGTATCTTGTTGCTGCGCAAAAATGGCGCCGCGCTGTTGACGCCGGGAAACGCCATCTCGGTTTCGCCGCCCAACAGCGCCGTCAGCGCGGGCGCGGCACCCTTGTACGGTATGTGCGTCATCGCCGCGCCACTCACCTGCTGAAACATGACGCCGGCGAGATGACTCGCCGTGCCCGTGCCGTTGGAACCAAAATTAAGCCCGCCCCTGGTGTTCTTCGACAGCGCTATCACGTCCTTCACTGTCTTCACCGGCACCGACGGATGCACCGACAGCAACGCCGGCACCGAACCGATTTGCGACACCGGCTGCAAATCCTTGCGCGGATCAAACGCCATCTTCGGAAACAGCGTCACGTTCGCCGCGATCGCCGCCGTGGTGAACAGCAGCGTGTAGCCGTCGGCGGGACTGCGCGCCACCACCTCCGCGCCGATATTGCCGCTGGCGCCCGCGCGGTTGTCGACGATAACCGTCTGCCCCATCGCCTCCTGAAAACGCTGCGCCATCACGCGTGCAAGCACATCGGTGCCGCCGCCCGGCGGGAACGGCAGGATGATGCGCATCGAGCGTGACGGAAAATCCTGCGCGGGCGCGGGCATCGCCGCGGCCATCATCGTCACGGCAAAGCAGAACAGCAATTTATGATTCATGGCGGTTTCTCCCTCACTTTTTAGGCCGCAATTTGTCGCAACTTTGTGTTGCTGGTTTATTTGTGCGCACGCTCATTCTACTGAATCCCGGCGCGGTATACTTTTAATCCGTTCAGAAACGAAAATCCCGATATGCAGGCTCACCTCAAGCAATTGTTTCTGCCGCACATTTTATTGCTGGCGGCGCTGACATTCCCGGCGAACGCGGCCGAGCCCAACTATCCAACGCGCCCGGTGCGCATGCTGGTCGGCTTTACACCCGGCGGCACCAGCGATGTCGTCGCGCGCATCCTCTCGCGCAAGCTCACCGATATGTGGGGCCAGCAATTCGTGGTCGATAACCGCGCCGGCGCGGCGGGCATACTTGCCTCCGAACTCACCGCGCGCGCCGCACCCGACGGCCACACGCTGATTTTTATTTCATCCACCTTCGCGATGCAGCCGAGCTCGACGCCGAACCTGCCGTACGATTCACGGCGCGATTTCACCCCGGTCTCGCTGGCCGTGGCCTCGCCCTACATCCTGGTCACGCATCCGTCGGTGGAAGCGAAGTCGGTGAAGGAACTCATCGCGCTTGCCAAGGCCAAGCCCGGCACGCTGTCGAGCGCCACCGCAGGCCCTGGCAGCGCGATCCACGTCACCGCAGAGTTGTTCAACACCATGGCGGGCGTGAACATTTTGCTGGTGCCGTACAAAGGCGTCGTCGGCATCACCGATCTCATCGCGGGCCAGGTAAACATGGCGTTCGCGGGCTTCGCGCAATCGATCGCGCACGTGAAAAGCGGACGGCTCAAGGTGCTCGGCATATCGACCGCCACGCGCTCATCGCTGCTGCCCGAAGTGCCCACCATCGCCGAATCCGGCGTGCCCGGTTTTGAAGTCACCATCTGGTACGGCCTGCTAGGCCCCGCCAACCTACCCAAGCCCGTGCTCGCCAAATTGCACAGCGGCGTCACGCAAGCATTGAAAGCGCCCGACGTGCGGCAATCGCTCACCGACTTGAGCTTGGAAATCATCGGCAACACACCAGAGCAATTCAACGCGCTGATACGCGCGGACATGGAGCGGTGGATGAAGCTGGCGAAGCGGGGAAGCAAGTAATCACGCGCAAATTGTAATAACTTGTACGGCGCAATCGAAGCGAAGCGCATTGCGCCGTACGTTCGCGGCGAACCGGCCAATTCGCGTATGGGCGCGGATCGCTCGGCGCAATGCCTTCGGCGATTGCGCCCTACTCGACTGCCCCGCCTGCCTCTACCCACGCATCAAGCCCGCCCACAAGCGGGCGCACTCTGCGAAATCCTCTGTCCATCAACAGGCGGGCGACACGCGCCGCGCTGGCTTCGTTGGGTCAGGTGCAGTAGACGATCACCTCGCGTTCGTGCGATTCATGTACCAGGCGCGCATCGGGTTTGGCGAAATCAATCGCCAGTGCACCGGGGATGCACCGCGGGTCGAGCTCGCGCGATGTACGTGACCGCACATCGAGTATCAGCGGCGGGAGTTCGCCCTTCATCAACTCGCACAGTTCTTCCACCGTGACGCGCACTGAGCGCATGAGGCGGATGAACATCCGCCGCTCGATCCAGCGCACCGCGAGATAAAACCCGAGCGCGCCGCCCAGCACCAGCACGGCGGTGCCGCCCATGGCGGAGAGTTTCGCGATCACCCAATCGACTTGCGTGTGAAACAGCACGCCGACAAGCACGGCCGCGCCCACCCACAGCAGCGCGCTCACCACGCTGTAGCCGATGAATGCCGGCAGCGGCACGCGCATCGCGCCCGCGAGCGGCGGCGCAATGGTGGCGAAACCGGGAATAAACTTGGCCGCCATCAGCGACGGCGCGCCCCAGCGTTCGAAAATGGTTTCGGTTTGTTTCACGCAGGTGTCGGGCTCAATCGCCACCTTGCACAGCGTTTTCAGCACGCGGTAACCATAGCGGCGGCCCGCATAGAACCACACAGTGTCGCCCGCGAGCGAACCCATCGTCGCCACCACAAACAGCGGCACCGCGGCCATCTGCCCATCGTGTATCAACGCGCCCGCGACGATCAACAGCGGCAGCGCCGGCAGCGGCAAACCCAGTTGCGTGAGCAGCACGTTGGCGAACACCAGCGCCAGGCCGTGCTGCGCGAGTAACGAATTCATTTCGTTCATGGTGCGATCCTGATTGTTGCGTGTCGCGATAACTCTACACTACATCGCACGCAAAGCTCATGGTGCGGCACTGAAAATAGCATCTAAAAATATCGTTTAAAAACAACAACTTATATACCATCGATTCAACGGCACTCACGCCCGCAAGGCCCCTGCTGTATTGTCTGCCCACACATGTTATCAACGCTTACACCGCCGCCCCCAGGTGAAAAACGCACGCTGCCACGCAGCGTGGTGGTGCTCGGTTTCGTCAGCCTGTTCATGGACATCTCGTCCGAGATGATTCATGCGCTGCTGCCGATATTTCTCGTCACCGTGGTCGGCGCGAGCGCGATGTCGGTGGGCATCATCGAGGGTATCGCCGAGGCGACAGCCGCATTCGTCAAGGTATTCTCCGGCGCGATCAGCGACTGGATCGGACGCCGCAAACCGCTGCTGCTGATCGGCTACGGATTGGCCGCGGCGTGCAAACCGCTGTTCGCGATGGCCACCGGCATCGGCACGGTGCTCACCGCGCGCACCATCGACCGCGTGGCAAAGGGCATACGCGGCGCGCCGCGCGACGCGCTGATCGCCGACGTAACGCCCAAGGACATGCGGGGTGCTGCGTACGGCTTGCGTCAATCGCTGGACACCGTGGGCGCGGTGGCCGGCCCGTTGCTCGCGATCGTGCTCATGGCCGCGACGGCGGATGACTTTCGCTTTGTGTTCTGGGTCGCGGTTATTCCGGCTTTTGTGTGCGTGGCGCTGATTATTTTCGGCGTGCAGGAGCCGGCGCGCACACAGACATTGAAACCACGGCCGTTTCCGATTCAGCGCAGCGAGATGGCGCGGCTGCCGCGCATTTTCTGGCAAGTCACGGTGCTCGGCGCTGTGTTGACGCTTGCGCGTTTCTCCGAGGCATTTTTGCTGCTGCGCGCGCAGGGCGTGGGGCTTGCCATCACGTGGGTGCCGGTGATATTGGTGTTGATGAATCTCATCTACGCGCTAAGCGCCTACCCGCTGGGCATGCTGTCCGACAAGGTCAATCGCAAGCACATGCTCGCCGCGGGCATAGGCCTGCTCATCGCCGCCGACATCGTGCTGGCACTCGCACACAACGCCTGGGCGGTGGGCGCGGGCGCGCTGCTGTGGGGCCTGCACATGGGTGCGACGCAAGGCTTGCTCGCCGCCATCGTCGCCGACGCAGCGCCCGAAGATCTGCGCGGCACCGCGTTCGGCGTATTCAACCTGATGAGCGGCGTGGCGCTGCTCGCAGCCAGCGTCATCGCCGGCGCGCTGTGGACCTACTTCAGCCCGGCGCTGACTTTTTATGCGGGCGCGGTGTTTGCGGCGGTGGCGCTGGCAGGGTTGATGCGGCGATAACGTTGCGAGCGCGTTACCACAACATGCCGCTGCGCCCCTCCAATGATTCCACCACCTGCAGGTTGTCTTTTGCAGATCGGCGCAACAGCAAACAAAACGCCACATCCTGATCGAGCGCGGCGCGCAGCGACGCCTCCAGTGCATCAAGATCACGCATCAACTCCGGCGCGGCCTGCGCCGTCAGGCCTTGACGCAACGCCGAAACGGTACGCAAACCTTCATCCGCGCCATGCCATTGCATCGATTGATCGTACCATTCGTCGGCAAAGCCGAAGGCCGATAACGGCGTGACGACCGACGTTGCCGCAAGGTTCTCCAAGGCATCGATCTCAAGGTACAACGCGCGGCCCCTGACGAACGCCGCTGAATTCGCGCCGCCGTAATCGCCCAGCTTGCGCGCGAAACACGGCACGATGCGCGGCTTCACGCGCAGCGGCGCAGTCAGCCAGAGAATTACCGCTGCCGCGAATTGCAGAAAAAAGAACGCGAACAAAATAAGCATCAACCATTTGGGCCGCCCATCGATGTACGACGCAACGGCAACAAACAAACCCCAAGTCGATACGCCAAGCCCGATGACGAACAGCCACGGGATCCACCATGTGCCGCGCACACGGTCGAATTCAAGCTGCCGTTCCAACTGCCGCGCGAGCTTTTCATTTGCGTTCATGTCTCGAACTCTACACCAGGGCCGCGACGCCCGGATAGATGCGCGAGCTATAATCGAGTTTCATACTTGGGAGAACTCACATGAAATACGGACGCTTTGAACAGCAAGGGCGCATTTTCTTCGGCATCGTCGAAGGCGATCAGGTCGTCGAACTCGACGGTTCTGTTTTTGGCGAACACAAAACCACCAGCAAAAAACACGCGCTGTCGGCGTTAAAAACACTGGTGCCATGCGAGCCGCCGAATTTCTATTGCGCGGGCATCAACTACCTCGCGCACATCGAGTGGGGCAACAAACGCAAGGGCACCAACACCAAGCCGCCGGCCAAAGCCGACATCGGCTACCGCTCGCAAAATGCGCTAAGCCCGACCGGCGCGCCCATCGTCATACCGCCCGATTCACCCGGCCCGGTGCAATACGAAGGCGAACTCGTCGCCGTCATCGGCAAGCGCGCGAAAAATCTGACCGAAGAAAATGCACTCTCGTGCGTGCTCGGCTACACGCTGGGCAACGATGTCAGTGACCGCGGCTGGCAGGCGTCCGACCGCACGCTGTGGCGCGCGAAGAATTGTGACGGCTGGAAGCCAATGGGGCCGTTTATCGCCACCGATCTCGACCCGATGAATGTGCAGATCGAGACCTACCTCGACGGCAAGCTCGCCAACAGCTACAGCACCAGCAAGATGATCTTCTCACTGCAACACTACATTCACCAGATCACCAAATACATCACGCTGCTGCCCGGCGACGTGATCTGGACCGGCGTGGACAACGCCACCATTCCCGATCTGCAGGACGGCATGGTGTGCGACATCGTGCAGAAGGATATTGGGACGTTGCGCAATCCGGTGGTGCGGGCGAAGAGTTGAGCTTCAGACCCAAACTAGCGCCAGTTGGAATTAGAAATTACATGCATCCCGGCCCATGACAGGTTATACAAGAATCACTTTCTTGAGCGCGTTTGGTGCGAGAGTGCATATTCATTGGTCCGCACTTCTCGTCATGGGCGGGATGTTGGCAGCATCGATTCGCAGCCCACTTCTCGCGCTGAGTGTTATCTGCTCATACTTCGGTATTATCTTCCTACACGAAGCGGGCCACGCATACTTTGCTAGGCGTCTCGGGTACAGCGCTTTCGATATTTACCTTGGGTTCATACATGGACTTTGCGTGCATGAAGCGCCCCGGAGCGAGAAGCATGAGTGCATTATCGCGTGGGGCGGCGTAGCTGCCCAACTTGTTATTGCGATCCCGTTGATCGTAATCGCACAACTCGCGCCGATTGCAAAAATTCCCGGAGTTGGACCTGTGGTGTCTTTTCTGGGCTACATGAGTGCGATGATAGCGATTCTAAATCTGGCGCCCAGCCGCGGCCTCGATGGCCAAAAGGCATGGCGGCTTATTCCAATCTTATTAGCAGAGCGCAGAAAGCCCAAGCGGGCAACTAATGTCTCGAGAGGCCCATGGTAGCCCTTGGGCAGGGATCGCGGATCGTAACTCGCCTTCCGCGATGGGCGCGATACCCATTGTCGCGATACCCATTTGACCAGACAATGCATATGCATTACCATGCAGGCAATGCATTCCACGAGAGCCGCCATGCCAGCCACGCTTGAACTCGAATCCACGCTTACCGACCGCTACCAGACCACGGTACCGGACGCGGTGCGCCGTGCGCTAAAACTCGGCAAGCGCGACAAAATACGTTACGTTGTCAAGCCGGACGGCGACGTGGTGCTGACGCGCGCAACGGCCGGTATGGAAGTTGACCCAGTGCTCGACAAGTTTCTCTCGTTCCTCGCCCACGACATCGAAGTGCATCCGGCGCGCGTGCGCGGACTCGACGCGAGGTTCGCCAAACGCGTTCGATCATTGGTGAAAGGCGTCAAACTCGATCTCAATGTCAGGCTTGATCCTGGCGAAGAATGAAGCAGGCGCCCGCCGTACCGCCGCTGTCGGCCAACGGCTGGACGCTATTCGCACACCCGCTTTTTCTCGAGCAAGTCGAAGCGCTCGCGACACAGGTGGAAGCCTTGCGAGCCAAGGACCGCGTTGGGTATACGAAGAAAAACGCCACCAAGCGGCTGGCGGCTATCGCAACACTGGCTTTCGAGTTAATCCCGCAAGACCCTACGCGCGCCGAATATCGTCAAGGTTCGACGCTAGGCGACAATCGCAAGCACTGGTTTCGTGCCAAATTCTTTCAGCAGTACCGGCTTTTCTTTCGTTACCATTTGGCGAGCCGGATTATTGTCTACGCTTGGGTGAACGACGACGCTACAAAACGCGCCTACGAGAGTTCGGGCGATGCGTACCGGTTTTTTCAAAAGATGCTGGAAAGAGGAAATCCGCCGGACGATTGGGAAACGCTGCTTCAACAGGCGAAGCGTGAAACAAAACGGCTGCGCGGAATTGCCGGCACGTAAGTCAAAATCCGGTTCCCTCAAGCCGCGACCGCCACACCCTCCTGCTCACACGAATTCGCAACGTCGCTGATCGTCACGCGCTGCATGTCGCGCACCCAACGTAGATCGTCGTAATCGGTGCCGCGGTGCATGGTGCAGCGGTTGTCCCACATGATGAGTTCGTTCGGGCGCCAGCGGTGGGTGTGGATGAATTGCGGCTGGGTCACGTGCGCAACCAGGCTGTCGATCAGCGCGCGGCCTTCCGCATCGGGCATGCCGAACACGCGTCCAGCGTGTGAGGCGACGTAGAGCGACTTGCGGCCGTTTTGCGGAATCGTGCGCACCAGCACCTGTGGCACCGGCGGCAGGCGGCGTTTTTCGTCTTCGTTGAATTCAGTGAAGCCGCTGCGCAGCCTTGAGTGCGCGATGCAATGCTCGGCCACCACGCCGTGCAATTTTTTCTTCATGTCGCCGGGCAGCGCGTCGTAGGCCGCGCGTTGATCGGCAAACTGCGTGTGCCCGCCGATGGGCGCGATGGTGCGCGAGTACAGCAGCGAACACAGCGCGGGCAGGCGCTTGAACGAGCTATCGGTATGCCACAGCTTGTTGCCGGCCTTGTACATGCGCTGGCGGCTCGATTCGCCCCATATCTTGCCTTGCGCATCGAGATTGGAGATATCCGCGAAGGCGCCGCTGTAGCGCGAGGGCGTGGCTTTCGGGTCGAGCGTGCGCTCTTTCTCTACCGGCCCGAAGCGCGCGGAGAACTCAAGATGCTGCTGCGGCGTGAGATTCTGCCCCGGAAACACCAGCACCGCGTATTTCCAGAAGGCCTGCCTGATCGCTTCGAAATCCGCGTCGGCAATGGGTTTGGACAAATCCACGTCGCCGATCTCGGCGGCGAAGTTTTCGGTAAATGGATAAATGGTGATGGTCATATCAGTGCTCTCTCTTGCGAATACCCGATGCGCTGCGTAGCGTTACCCGCGTATCTGATTCTTGTCGATGATCTCTTTCCAGCGCGCGGAATCCTTGCGGATGAAAGCGCCGAAGTGCTCAACACCGATGTGATCGGCTTCCGCGCCCTGGTTGCTGGCCACGTCCGAAAATTCCTTCGAGCCGACGATCACCGCAACTTCCTTGTCGAGCGCGAGCAAAATCTTGCGCGGCAATCCGGGCGGCGCAAACAGCCCCTGCCAGTTATCCACGCCAAAGCCGGGCACGCCCGACTCGGCGATAGTCGGCACGTCGGGCAGCAGCTTGCTGCGCTTGATGTTCGACACCGCGAGCAACGTCAACCGCCCCGATTTCACGTGTGATATCACGCTGGGAAAGGTGGCGAACGACATATCCGTTTCACCGCCGATCAACGCCGCGATGCCCGGCCCGCCGCCTTTGTACGGCACATGCGTGAGATTAGTATTCGTGCTGGCCTTGAACAACTCACCCGTCAAGTGGCCGAACGCGCCAGTGCCGGATGATGCATAAGTGAAGGGCGCCTTGCGCTGTTTGGCCTGACTGACCAAATCGGAAACACTGGAGATTTTCAGCCGCGGATTAACCACCAATACGTTAACCACCGACACGACCTTGCCGACTGGCGTCAAATCCTTGAACGGATCGTACGGCACGGTCTTGTAGAGATTTGGCCCGATCGTCACCGGCGAATCCGACGCGAACAACAAGGTGTGGCCATCGGCGCCGGACTTGGTGGCGATCTCGGTGCCGATGACGCCGCCCGCGCCGCCGCGATTGTCCACGACTACATTTTGCTTTAACGCCACCTGAAGCCGCTGCGAAAACACGCGCGCGAAAATGTCCGTCGCGCCGCCGGGCGCAAACGGGCAGATGACGCGCAGCGTCTTGCTCGGCCATTCCTGTGACTGCGCGCCTGCCGGGAGCGCGGCTACGACTGTCGCGGCCATACACAACCGTGCGATGGATTTCATGTAATTACGCCGCCTCGCACACATAGCCGCTGGGCGTGCCCTTGATGGTGGTGCGCTCCATGTGCCGGATTTGCGTCATATCGAAATCGCCCAAGGCCAGATGCATGGTGCAGCGGTTGTCCCACATTACGATGTCGTTCTTGCGCCACTGGTGCCGATAGACGAACTCAGGGCGCGTCGAATGCCGGTTGAGAAATTCCAACAAGGGCTGGCTTTCCTCGGGCGTGAGGCCGGCGAACTGCCGCACTTTTTCGCCCACATACAACGTCTTGCGGCCCGTCACCGGATGCACGCGCACCGCCGGCTGCGCCACCGGCTTGAGACTCTTCAGAAATTCGGCACGCTCGGCGCTCATCACGTCGAACTTGCGCTTGCGCGTGTGGATGCCGTCGAGGCCTTCGATCAGTTTCTTCATGCCATCGGACAAGGTGTCGTAGGCCATGTACATGTTCGCGAACATCGTGTCGCCCCCGACATCCGGGCGCTCCAGGCAACGCAGCAGCGAACCCATCGCCGGCGTAAGGCTATGGCACAAATCGGAATGCCACAGCCGCCCGGTGTAGCGCGACTCGGAAGGCTTGCCGTCGGGCATGGGCCGCGTGGTTACTATCGTCAGCTCCGGATACTTCGGATCGGTGTCGGGCGAACGTTCATTCTCGTCGAGCTCGCCGAAGCGGCGGCTGAACGCAATGTGCTGCTCTCGCGTGATGTGCTGATCGCGAAACAACAAGATCGAATATTGCAGAAACGCGCGATGCACTTCTTCAAAGTGCGCGTCACTGAGTTCGCGCGCGAGATCGATGCCGATAACCTCGGCGCCCAGCGCGTGTGACAGTTTTCTGAATTCCATGGCTACTCTCTGGTCGAACAGCGGTGTACCAAGTAAGGTAATGCGCCGATTCTAGCAGCCGGATAACACAGCGAGCCGTTCGCGGCGACTTACTCTTGCGGAATTCCGGTTTCGCGTATCACGCGCGCCCACGCCTGATATTGCTCTTTCGTATGCGCGGCCAGTTCCTCCGGAGTGGAGGTCTGCGGTTCCGCGCCGGGGCGGTTGTCCACCAGCCACTGCTGCCCCATCGCCTGCGTCATGTGCTGACTGACGACGCGCGCGACGCCGTCCGCCGTGCCGCCCGGCGGAGCCGGCACAGCGAAGCGGATCGGGCGGTTCGGATATTGCGCGAACGCATCGTGCGTAGAAACAAAAGCCATAAACGAAATTACGAAACAAAGTATTTTCACGGTGTTCCTCCTCTCGTTTCACGACGCATTCGCGTCACCGGCGAATCAATCCACCTTCGCCCCCGACTCCTTGATTACCTTCGCCCACTTCGCCACTTCAACCTTGATGTAAGCGGTGAATTGCTCCGGCGTGTTATTGACCGGATCGAAACCCAACGCGGACAAACGCTCTTTCGCATCCGCCGACACTACGATCGCACCGATACTTTTATTGAGTCTGTTGACGATGGCTTTGGGCGTCCCCGCGGGCGCGAAGAACGCAATCCAGGTGTAATCCTCATAGCCGGGGAAGCCCTGCTCGGCCACCGTGCCCACGTCCGGCAACGAGGGCATGCGCTGCATGCTGGTGACCGCGATGCCACGCAAACGGCCCGACTTGATGAGTTGCACCGACGGCGGCATCGCCGTGGAGCCAATGGGCACCTGCCCCGCCACGGTGCCGAGTATCGCGGGCATCGCGCTGCTGTACGGCACGTGCTGAATATCGAGGCCCGCCATGAGTTTCAACAACCGTTCGCCGGTGAGGTGCGGCGTGCTGCCCGCGCCGGCCGAGCCGTATTGCAGTTTTTGTTTCTTGCCGAGCGCGATCAGTTCCTTCAAGTTGTTCGCCGGCGTCGCCGGATTCACAAACAGAATATTCGGGCTCGAACCGGCATTGATGATGGGCGCGAAATCCCTGAACGCATCGTAGCCGGGGTCTTTATACAGACTCACGCCCACCACGTACTGGCTGCTGTTGCACAAGAGCGTGTGGCCATCGGGCGTGGCGGTGACCGCGATGCGCGTGGCCAGCGTGCCGCCCGCACCGGCGCGGTTATCCACCACGATGGGCTGGCCGAGTTGATCGGTGAGTTTTTGCCCCACCAGCCGCGCCATGATATCGATCGGCCCGCCGGCGGCGCCCGCACCGATTACGCGTATGGTCTTGGTGGGCCAAGCGTCGGCGGCCATGGTTGGCATTGCTGGTATCGCAATCAGCAGCACGGCGGCGGCAATGGTGAGTCGAACAACTGGCATGACGGCGTCCCCTCGTATCGGTTTAGTCGCGGTCATTGTATGCCAGCCGCGCGCTTTTCGCCGGCATCGCCCGGCGGATACGCTCATGCCGAATTTATCCAAACCACGAATTGGAAAAGAAATTGCCCGATCTGGAAAGCGGCGGCGGAGTAATGACGCCGGATCAGTTTGCTGCGTGGATACGCGTCGAGGTGGAGAAGTGGAAGAAGGTGATGAAGAATTGAAACAGAACTGAAGAGCAGGGCCTTTTAGAAACAGATTTACGCAGATTAGCGCAGATTAAAATAATTTTTAAAAACAATAACTTACTATTGATCTTTCCAAAATACATTACACCGTTCGGGCTGGGCCTGTCGAAGCCCTGCCACCCTTCGACAGGCTCTCAAGAAACAGCTTCTTAATCCCTTTAAAATCAAATACTTAAAAATTTTCGCCTTCGTCGAAACATGTCCAAAACAGCACTGTTTCTCGTGCGCGCCTTGGCACGATAACTCGGGCCTTGTGGGGCTCAGGGCGAACGGATTTGGTTTGTCACGAATTATGAAAACATCAATACATCCTCCCTTCTGTTTTGAATTTAATCTGTGTTCATCTGCGTTAATCCGTGGCCAAAAAGATTTAGATTTTCTTCTCTTAACCGCACGCCCCAATCGCCCCGCACGCCGTGCAAAACTCGCAGCCATCTTTCTTGATCACCGCCGCGTTGCCGCATTCCTTGCACGGTTTGCCGAACATCGGTTTGTAGCTGAATGTCTCGGGCCTTCGGTCGTCTTCCGGAATTTCGAGCACGCCCATTTCGTTTAGCGGATAGCCGCGCTCGTCGAGAACGCCGAGCATGGCGTAGCGATGAATGATGAGCCGCGCGGCATAGGCCACCGTGCTGGCGAAATTCTCCTGCCGCTCCGCACCCGGCACGCGCGCCATGAAGTCGCCGAGCGGCTCGTCGTAGGTGAGCAGCTTGCGCAGCTTCATGCCGATCCACGCCGGGTCGATCACGCGCATGTCGAGCGAAAGCAACTTGCACAGCCCGTCGAGCGCGCGCGGATAGACACCCGCCATCCACACCGAATACGGGCGGCGCTGGCCGTTGGGCAGCACCAGTTCCTTCAGCATCAGCACGAAGTCGTCGCCCGAACTCGGGTTGTAGACATCGGCCGTCCACGACATCGTGCCGTCGGGACCGGTCTTGGGTTCTTTCTTTGCGAACAGCGAGTCGAGCACGGGAGAGTTGCCGACAGACTCCGCCAGAGCGCCGAGCTGATCGATTCGATAACGCACGATGCGCGCAAAGGCCGCCACCATGCTCGGCACGCGTTCGGGCTTGCCCTCGGGCGGCATCGCGCATTCGAACGCATCACCACCGGCGCGCGCCAGCATGTCGAGCTTCACGCGCAGCCACTTTGCATCCTGCGCGCGCATGTCCATCGACAATGTTTTTGCCACCGCGCCGATGCCGCGCGGCTGCTCGTTGCCGTTGACCCACACTTCAAACGGGTATGGGACACCGTTCTCGACATGCCCCACGAAAATTGCAAAACGTCCGAACGGTGATTCGACCATGTAGGTCCACGACGGATTGCCCGCGGGCAGCGTCGGCCTGCCAGGCCATCTGAGGCTTGCCAGCGCGGGCTGCGGCGCTGCATCGAGCTTGATGCGCCGATCCACGTCGCTGGTATCGAGATCATTGGGTTGCGCCGCTTTAGCGCCGCCCACCGACAACACACTGCCCAGCACGGCATTGGGCCGATAAGTGGTGATGCCCTTCAAGCCGGATTTCCACGCCTCCAGATACAAATCCTTGAATTGCTCGTAGGGATAATCCTCCGGCACGTTGACCGTCTTGCTGATCGCCGAATCGACGAACGGCGAAATCACCGCCACCATGCGCATGTGGTCGAGCGCGGAAATCTCCAGCGCGGTGACGAACGCCAGCGGCAGATGCTCCATGTCGCCGCCGCTTTGCCGATACAACCGCCACGCGTGGTCCTCGACATCGTAGGTCTTGTGCGTGTCGTCGGGCATGCGCTTCTTGCGCTGATAGGTCCACGAGAATGCAGGCTCGATACCGTTCGACGCATTGTCGGCGAACGCCAGCGAAATCGTGCCGGTGGGCGCGATCGACAACAAGTGACTGTTGCGCACGCCATGCTTGGCAATGTCTTTCTTCAACGCGTCCGGCAAACGTGAAGCGAAGCGCGGCGCGGCAAGATATTCCTTCGCGTCAAATAGCGGAAACGCGCCTTTCTCCTTCGCGATCTCAACCGACGCCGCGTACGATTCATCGCGCATCGCCTGGGCGATTTTCGCGCCCATGTCGCGCGCTTCAATCGTGTCGTACTTGAGCCCCAGCATGATCAGCGTGTCGCCCATGCCGGTGAAGCCAAGCCCGACGCGCCGCTTGGCGCGCGCTTCCGCGTGCTGCTGCGGCAAGGGCCACACCGTCACATCAAGCACGTTGTCGAGCATGCGCACCGAGGGCCGCACCACGCGCCCGAACGCCTCGAGATCAAAGCGCGCCTGCGGCGTGAATTCGTCAGCAACGAACTTGGTTAGGTTGATGCTGCCGAGGCAGCAGCAGCCGTACGCGGGCAGCGGCTGCTCACCGCAGTTATGCACGTAGAGGCCGTTTGCGTCGAAAGCATGCACATGGGCAATGTGGGCATCGAACACCGGCTCTGGCGGCAGCGGCGTTATCGATTTGACCGTTGCCACGAAGCGCTCGGCGTTAGGCTTGCGGCGATAGGAGGAAACGGACATTTTCAATCGCGCCGCCTTGCCGTGGTCAGAAAAACCAATCAAATCCGCGAAGCGCACTACGTTGTCGTTGGCGATCACCAGCTCGTATTGCGCGAGGCACTGATAGTCGGCGTTTCCGCCACGACCGTCAGGCAGGCTGCGCAACATGGGCGCGCGGCGATTTTTATAGATCGTCGAAGCGATGCCCAATCGCAACAACATGCGTTGCGCCGCTTCCAGGCGCGGAAGATCGGATTGCGCCAGCCTGACGCTGATGCCTTTGGCCTGCGCACCTTGTATCGAACCATCCGTGTCAAACAGCCCGCGCAAAAATCCGCGATGAAATGCCGAAGACGAGCGCTCGATCGACGGGGTGATCGGCTTCTCGCCGGGACTTAAGCCAAACTCAAACGCAAGATCGCGTAATGAACCCAGTTTGTAGCGATACTCATTGCGTCCAGTTATGCGATGCCAGCCGTTATGATCCGCACGATGTTTGAACACGCTCGCCGCGTCCTCAACCGCGCGCATCAGCGACGACACACCCAATGATTGCACCACCGCGCCATCGGCTGTCGCGGCATTCGAGTCCCACACGGACAGGATCGCGGTATCGCGCTTTAGCGTGCCGTCACCGACGAGAAACCCCATGAGGTAACCCTGCTTCTCGCATCCACGGCCCTCCCAGCCCGAAAATGCGCGGTGATCGTGCACCACAATGCTATCGCCAGACGCCAACTCGCCAGCAGCTTTCCATTGCGTATCCCGCGTATACCGCGTCATGCGTTCGACACACAAGACATTGTGATCGACGGTGAGCTTAATATTCAGTCCTTCGGTGGTGCTGATTTCCAGTACGGGCTGGGTTCCGGTTGCAAAGAAACCCTGTTCGCCGGATTCATAAGCGTGGCCGTCGACGATCGCGTGAAACGGCTGCCCAACGAGCTCGCGCACTTGTCGCGGCCCTTCGGTGGTCAATGTCCATGTGTCGGCGGTGACGCACGGATTCGTCGACTCAATTTTTTCGCAGTAAGAAAGATTGTCGTCCGCCGAAATCCGGTCGATAAAAATCACTCCCGGCTCGGCATGATCGTAGGTCGATTGCATGATTTGCTGCCACAGCTCGCGCGCGGGCACGCTGCGGTACACCCACAGCCCATCGCCGCGCTGGCGTGCGTCGGGCACGAACTGCGCGCCGGGCGCGACCTTGTGCGCGAGTTCCCAATCGCCGCCTGTTTCAACCGCACGCATGAAATCATCGGTCACCGCCACGCTCACGTTAAAGTTGCGCAGGTCGCCGCCGTCCTTGGCGTGGATAAACTCCTCGATGTCGGGATGATCGCAGCGCAAAATGCCCATCTGCGCGCCGCGCCTTGAACCTGCGGATTCAACCGTCTCGCAACTGCGGTCGAACACGCGCATGTATGACACCGGGCCGCTGGCGGAAGAATGCGTGCCGCGCACGTAGGCGCCCTTGGGTCTTATCGAAGAAAAGTCATAACCCACGCCGCCGCCGCGCCGCATGGTTTCCGCGGCTTCCATCAGCGCGACATAAATGCCGGGCTTGCCGTCGGTGGTTTGCGACACCGAGTCGCCCACTGGCTGAACAAAACAATTAATCAGCGTCGCCTGCAAATCAGTGCCCGCGGCGGAATTAACGCGCCCGCCCGGAATAAAGCCGTTGGTGAGCGCCTCGAAAAACTCGCCCTCCCAGCGCGCCGGGTCTCTTTCAACGGCGGCCAGCGCACGCGCCACGCGGCGGCGCACATCGTCAACGCTACGCTCGTCATTCTTGGCGTATTTCTCAAGCAGCACGTCGATGCTAACTTGTTGTTCTGAAAAGAATAATTGTGGATCGTCTGGTTTCATGTCGTATCTCTTGCAGCGCCGGTTACGGGTGCGCGCAAACTCCCTTTCGCGGAGAATACAGCACTCTCGGACTAGCGATTTTGACCTTCGTCAACAACCCGGTGACGCACACTTATGGACAACACTCTGATACTGATCGTCCTCGCAATCGCTATCCTTGCGATAGTAGCGTTGCCACGCTTGTGGCGCGGCAGTAAAAATGAAACGAACGAATCTCTCGGACCACCGCGTGTAAAGCATGAACCAGCGCAATCGAAATCCCATTCTGCGCCGGCGCTCGCAAGCGCGAAAGAAATCGACGCCAATCCGTTCACGCGTTGGTTGTGCGATCAGGCCTGCTCGCAGACGGGCATGAACCTGCGAAACGACCCGCTGGCGCTTACGCGCCTCGCGGAGGCGGCAGCAAGAGCGCGCGTCGAAATCGGCAACAGCGGTGAGACCGAAATTTCATTGCCGTATATAGCAGCAGATGCGAGCGGGCCGAAACACTTTGCATTGACAATCACGCGCGAACAACTCGCGCGAATTCCAGGGCAAATGGTGTAGCGGCCGCTACAACGCCGACACCACCGCATCCCCCATCTGACTCGTGCTCGCCGTGCCGCCAAGATCGCCGGTGACGCGCTTCAATTCCGCGATCACGCGATCCATCGCCGCGTCTATCAACCCGGCGGCCTGCACCGCGCGCGGTTCACCATGCTTGCGGCCCAGCCATTCGAGCAGCATCTTGCCGGACATAATCATCGCGTACGGATTCGCCAATCCCTTGCCGGCGATATCGGGCGCGGAGCCGTGCGTGGCCTGCGCCATCGCCTGACGCTCGCCCACGCACAGGCCCGGCGCGAGACCCAGCCCGCCGACCAGTGCGGCGCCCTCGTCGGTGAGTATGTCGCCGAAGAGATTGGTGGTTACCACCACGTCGAACTGCTGCGGCTTTAGCGCGAGTTTGAGCGCGAAGCTATCGACCAGCACGTCTTCAATGGTGCAATCGGGGAACTCTTTCGCCATTTTGTGGCACTCCTCGGCGAACATGCCGCAAACGAGTTTATACGTCGGCGCCTTGTGCACGGTGGTGACTTTTTTGCGCGGACGTCTACGCGCGATCTCGAATGCGGCGCGCGCCACGCGGCTGGCGCCCTTGCGCGTCACCACGCGCATGCCGATCGAGATCTCGTCGTTGGGACGAAACTCGCCGTTGCCCGCGACCACCACGCCGCTCGACTGCAAGCCCTCGGTGACTTCACGCAAGAAAACGATGTCCACGTTTTTGTGCAGCGATTCGATATTGGCGTACGACTTCACCGGTTTGACACTCGCGAACAAATCAAAGCGCTTGCGAAAATCCGGCTTGGGCCACGTGGGATCGTTACGCGGATACATGCTGTGGCCAATGGGGCCCATCAGCCAGCCGTCAAGCGTGGCAACCGTTTCGACCGTGGCGGGCGGCACCGTGGTGCCGATGGTGTCGTGCGCGGTGCGCCCTATGGGCAGCGGGCGCCAATCCACCTCCAGCCCCACCTTGCGCAGCGCGCCCTTCATCACCTTCACCGCCTCCGGCACGACTTCGAGCCCGATGTCATCACCGTTCAAAATTCCGATTTTCAGCATGGTTGTCTCCTTGGCAAGCGAGTGTATTGCAAGATAACCTAATCTTCCAACGCGTTTGCATGCGCGCGCCGGCGGGCGTAGCATGCGCTTTCCACACCCACACCGGAGACACGCCATGAGCGCCACGCTATTTCACTTTTCATTCGCCGTCAGCGACCTCGATCAGGCGCGCAAGTTTTATGGCGAAATGCTGCAATGCCCCGAAGGGCGCAAGCTGAAAGGCCGCGCGGATTTTAATTTCTTCGGCCATCACATCGTGGCGCATCTGGCGCCCGACGATGTCGTCGGCGACAAGGGCCGCAAGATCGGCGGCGCGTTGTTGACGCCGCTGCGCCACTTTGGCGTGGTGATGACGCTGGATGATTTCCAGAAAGCCTCCACGCGTCTCGATCAACTCGGCGCGCAATGGATCAACCGCCCCAGCGTCACGCAAAAAGGCACGGTGCGCGAGCAAATGCTGATGACGGTCTCCGACGGCTGCGGCAACGCCATTGAGTTCAAGGGCCTGGTCAACATCGCCGACGTGTACCGCGTCGAAGCGCGCGAAACCGTCACCGCCTGAACCATGGCGACACGTCTGAAGGTTTTTTCCGGCAACGGCTTGTCGGCGTCCCTCGGCGAACTGTTGCCGCGCTTCGAGCGCGAGCACGATTGCAAGGTTGACATGCACTACGCGCCCGCGCAGGTCACGCTGCGCGAAGTCAGGGCGGGGGACACCGCCGACCTTGGCATCATGGGTTCGTCGGTGATGGATGAAGTCGTTGCCATGGGCAAGATCGCGCCCGCCAGCATCAAGCTGCTCACGCAAAACGGCATCGGCGTGGGCGTGATCGCCGGTGCGCCGAAGCCGGATTTAAGCAGCGTCGAATCCTTCAAGCGCACGCTGCTCAATGCAAAGTCGGTGGCGTACACCACCGATGGCGCCAGCGGCATCTACTTCGCCGGCCTCATAGACAAACTGGGCATCGGCAATGAGGTGAGGGCCAAAGCCAAGACACGCTCCGGCGGATTGATCGCCGAATTCGTGGTCAGCGGCATTGCCGAGATCGCCGTGCAGCAGATACCCGAAATCATGGCTGTCGCGGGCGTTGATTACGCCGGGCCGATACCGGCGGAAGTGCAGAGCATCAGCGTCAACAGGATAGCTATTTTCAAGGATGCAAAAAACCCGGCGCTGGCGCAGAAGTTGATTGACTATCTGCTGTCGGCGGATGCGGTGCGGGTTTACAAGTCGCGGGGGCTGGAGCCGGCGGCATCATGAATGACGGTTATAGGTATATCGATGGTTTCCACGTATATAGGCCCACCATCGGCTTGGCAAAGCATTGAGGCCGCAGCTTATCCAACCCCGTCATTCCAGCGCAGGCTGGAATCCAGGTTGTGACATCGCCCGAAGGGCCTATATAGATGCTTCGCATTTGGCACAAATTGGATTCCAGCATGCGCTGGAATGACGGCGTGGTGTTGACGCCTGTGTTTGTGATGGGTTTCACCCATCCTACGGTAGCTGCTTTTACGGGGTTAATCTGTGTAAATCCGTGAAATCCGTGTCGAAGGTTTTTTGCTTTATTCGGCCGGGCTTTCCTGGACTTAGAAGTAGCGCCGTTACCCTCTGCGTTCTCTGTGGCTGACTGCTTTTTCCAGATTTTAACCATAAAAAAAGCCCCGCCGAAGCGGGGCTTTTCGTTGACGTGAAAAACAGTCGCAGGGCTACATGCCCATGCCACCCATCCCGCCCATGCCGCCCATTCCACCCATGCCGCCGCCGCCCATGCCGCCGCCGGCGGATTCTTCGCTGGCTGATTCGGCCACCATCGCGGCCGTGGTCAGTATCAGCCCGGCCACCGATGCGGCGTTTTGCAACGCAGCGCGGGTGACTTTGGTCGGATCGACCACGCCCATTTCCAGCATATCGCCGTACTTGCCGGTCTGCGCGTTGTAACCGTAGTTGCCTTTGCCTTCGACCACCTGGTTCAACACCACCGACGGTTCTTCGCCGGCATTGGAGACGATGCAGCGCAGCGGCTCTTCAATCGCGCGCAGCACGATCTGGATGCCTGAATCCTGATCGTGGTTGAGGCCCTTGAGTTTGGCGAGTCCGGCGCGGGCACGCAGCAAGGCCACGCCGCCGCCGGCGACGATGCCTTCTTCCACCGCCGCGCGCGTTGAATGCAACGCATCTTCCACGCGCGCTTTTTTCTCTTTCATTTCGACTTCGGTCGCGGCACCCACCTTGATCAGCGCCACGCCGCCGGCGAGTTTTGCAACCCGCTCCTGCAGTTTCTCTTTGTCGTAATCGCTGGTGGTGTCGTCAAGCTGCTTGCGCAGGCTCTTGACGCGATCTTCGATGGCATTGGCCGCACCGGCGCCGTCGATGATGGTGGTGTTTTCCTTGCCCGCTTCGATGCGCTTGGCCTGACCCAAGTCTTTCAGCGTGACCTTGTCGATCGCCAAGCCCACTTCCTCGGCAATGACGGTCGCGCCCGTGAGCACCGCGATGTCTTCCAGCATGGCTTTACGGCGGTCGCCGAAACCCGGCGCTTTAACGGCGCAGGTTTTGAGGATGCCGCGCAGGTTGTTGACCACCAGCGTCGCCAGGGCTTCACCTTCGATGTCTTCGGCGATGATCAAGAGCGGCCTGCCGGCCTTGGCCACCAGTTCGAGTACGGGCAACAGATCGCGGATGTTGGAGAGTTTCTTTTCCGACAGCAGCACATACGCGTTTTCCAGCACCGCCAGTTGCTTCTCGGCGGTGTTGATGAAATAGGGTGACAGGTAGCCGCGGTCGAACTGCATGCCTTCGACCACTTCCAGTTCCATCTCCAGTGACTTGCCGTCTTCAACCGTAATCACGCCTTCCTTGCCGACCTTATCCATGGCTTCGGCGATTTTTTCGCCGATGGACGCATCCGAGTTGGCCGAGATCGACGCAACCTGCGCGATTTCCTTGCTGGTGGTGGTGGGCTTGGACAGCTTTTTCAGCTCTGCCACTACCGATGTCACAGCCAGATCGATGCCGCGCTTCAGATCCATCGGGTTCATGCCGGCGGCCACATACTTCATGCCTTCCTTCACGATCGATTGCGCTAGCACGGTGGCGGTGGTGGTACCGTCGCCCGCGATGTCGGACGTTTTGCTGGCGACTTCTTTCACCATCTGCGCGCCCATGTTCTCGAACTTGTCCTTCAGTTCGATTTCCTTGGCGACCGACACGCCATCCTTGGTGATGGTAGGCGCGCCGTACGAGCGCTCCAGCACCACGTTGCGGCCCTTGGGGCCGAGCGTCACCTTGACGGCATCGGCGAGTATATTGACGCCCGCGACAATCTTGGTGCGGGCCGAATCATGAAACCTGACATCTTTTGCAGCCATGTTGCTTCTCCTGATTTACTTCGGAATTATTCGATAACGCCCATGATGTCTTCTTCGCGCATGACCAGCAGTTCTTCACCGTCGACCTTGACGGTCTGACCGGAATATTTGCCGAACAGCACGCGGTCGCCCACCTTCACGTCAATGGGAACAATCGTGCCGTCGTCCTGGCGCTTGCCGGTGCCAACAGCCTTGACTTCGCCTTGCTCCGGCTTTTCGGCCGCGGTGTCGGGAATGACGATGCCCGATGCGGTTTTACGTTCTTCTTCCAAACGCTTGACGATGACCCGGTCGTGTATGGGGCGGATTTTCATGTGTGATGCTCCTCGGTGAACTGCTGTGATATCGAGCCTGAACGGGCGGCATCGCTGCTACGCGCTACTGCGTCTACGTCCTGTGTCTACGTATTAGCACTCGATGGGGTGGAGTGCCAATGATGCGCCATAAATACTTTAAAATCAATCACTTATTTGAGTCAGGCTACTTGGCGGGAATCGCTGACATTTACCTTTTAAATCAATGGCAAGGCAGTGTATGCGTGCGCAAAGACAGGTGGATTGCGAAAAATTTTATGGTGCTGGATTGTCAGCGCAATTCAGTTTGACTGTGCCGAGGTCGTGCCGTGACAATGTCCGTCACGCTTTTCCTACGCAAAAATGCGGGCGCGAACCTCAAACAGGAGATGACTCGAATGAATCCCGACCTGTCGGCTGGGAAGCGAGGTAAACGCGCACGCTGGCGCACGGCGGCGTCCAGCCATCGTGGTGCGGCATCGCTCATGAGGCCGCACATGGGGGGGCGTCACGGCATTGGCCGTGGCGTTTGTAAGCCTGCCGTGCTGGACACAGAGCTATCCTGTCAAGACGATACGCCTGATTTGCCCCACGCCGACGGGTGGCGGTGCCGATGCGGCGGCACGCATCACGGCGCAGGCGCTTTCCGATCAGCTTGGCCAGCAAGTGGTCGTGGATAACCGCGGCGGCGCCAGTGGCCGCATAGGCACCGAGCTCGTGGCGCGGGCCGCCCCCGACGGCTACACCTTGCTACTGGGCGTCAATGTCTCGATCACCATACTGCCCGCCGCCATTTCCAAATTGCCCTACGACGTGCAGAAGGATTTTGCCGCGATAAGCCGGGTTGCAACCTCGGATTACGTGTTGACGGTTCATCCGTCGTTGCCAGCCAAATCCCTGACCGATCTGATCGCGCTTGCGCGTAAACGGCCCGGTGAGCTCACCTACGGTTCGAGCGGACATTTGAGCGGCCCACACCTTTCCGGCGCATTGCTCGACGCGCTCGCCAAGGTGAAGATGGTGCATGTGGCCTACAAAGGCAACGGCCCTGCGGCGATCGGCGTCATGTCGGGAGAAACGACGATGCTCTTTGGCAGTTCCGCGGCGGTCGTGCCGCATGTGCAAAGCGGCAAGCTGGTGGCGCTTGCCACAACGGGGAGCAAACGCTCAATGCCCAAGCTGCCTGCGATCGCCGAGCTGCTGCCCGGTTACGAGGTCTCGCAATGGTATGGCATCCTCGCGCCGGGCGCGCTTCCCAAAGACATCGTGGATCGCCTGCATGCCGCGACCGTGCGTGCTATTGCAACACCGCAAGTGACACAACACTTCGTCAACCTCGGCACCCGGCCCGGAACCGATAGTCCGGATGCATTTCGCGAGTTCATGCGCGCAGAGACAGCGAAGTGGGCAAGGCTATTTCGCAGCACCGGAATTCAGGCCGAGTAGCATTCATGCGCTGCGTTGCGCGGCGCAGTAGCGCTGCCTTCGGGCCGTTCCAACACGCATGCTTTCAAACAGGGAGACTCGGATGCACATTGATGGAAGTTGTCATTGCGGCCACATCACCTACGTGGCCGACATTGATCCTGGCAAGGTCATCATCTGCCACTGTACCGACTGCCAGGTGCTCAGTAGCTCAGCGTTTCGCATGGTCGTGCTCGCCGAGAAGGGCAGTTTTCGCCTGCTCGGCGGCACGCCGAAAGTGTATGTGAAGACAGCCGATAGCGGCAGAAAGCGCGCGCATGCCTTTTGTCCCGATTGCGGCACGCAGATGTACGCCACCCCCGTGGGCGACAATCCCCATCAGCACTACGGATTGCGCGTTGGATCGATACGCCAACGCGCCGAGCTGCGTCCGTCGCTACAGCTTTGGTGCACATCGGCGTTTGGTTGGGTCGGCGATATTGCCAACATACCGCGAAGCGCAAGCGCGAGCTTGACGCCACCTTGAAACAGATCGAACCACGTCCTCCCGCCGCGTGGTATTTACGCGCGTCGGCTCAACTGCGTATCCACTATCCATAGGACGACCCCGCCCATTTGCCTTTTTACTACTCACCACGCAACTTCGACGCCTGCACCACGCGCCCCCACTTTGCGATTTCGACGCGCACGAACGCAACAAAGTCTTCGGGTGAACTGATGACGAGGTCGTTGCCTGCGCGCTCCAATCTGTCTTTTGCATCAGCGCCGGTGATCGCGCGCCGCGTCTCGGCGTGGATACGGCGCGTGAGTTCGGCGGACATGTTGCCGGGGCCGTAAAAACCATACCAGCCCACCGCCGCATAACCCGGCACGCCCGACTCGGCGACGGTGGGCACATCCGGCATCTGCACGAACCGCTTTTCGCCGGTGACCGCCAGCGCGCGCACGCGGCCGCCGCGCGCGGCTTCCATCAGCGCGATGGTGCTGCCGAACGAAAAATCAACCTCGCCGCTGATCACGCCGATCATTGCCGGCCCCGCGCCCTTGAACGGCACGTGCGTCCACGCAGCACCCGACATCAGTTGAAACAACTCGCCCGCGAGATGCGGCCCGCCGCCGGTGCCCGACGAGCCATAAGTCAATTTGCCCGGCTGCGCTTTCGCCAGTGTGATCAGTTGCTTTACATTGCGCGCAGGCGCCGAAGGGTGGCTCACCAGCAAAAACTGCACGGAAGCAAGCTGCGTGATCAGCGTGAAATCCTTGAACGGATCGTACGGCAGCTTGGCGCGTATCGCCGGATTGATGGCGAACTCCAGCGCGGAGGCCATCAGCGTGTGGCCGTCGGGTGCTGCGCGCGCAAGCAGTTCGGCCGCGATTACGCCGGTGCCGCCGGGCCGATTTTCGATGATGAACGTGCCGCCGGTTTGCTCACTGAGTTTAGGCCCCATCACGCGCGCGATGGTGTCAACGCCGCCGCCCGGCGTGTACGGCACCAACAGCCGCACCGGGCGCGAGGGCCATGCCGAAGCAGCACTTTGCGCGGCGCAGACGCCGGCCGTCATGCACGTGGCGGCGGCCATGCCGTAAAGCGCACTCAATGGGTAACGCATGTTCGCACTCCCGTAGATAGAATTCGCGGATCATGCTCTCACAAAGACCATTGCCGGACAATCGAACAGCGCTTATCCAGTAAACTTCGCGCAAGGAAATTTGGGAGCACAGTGTATGCATACCAGTGGAATCGCCGCCGCGCTGCTTGTAACGCTGCTTGCAACGGGCGGCGCCGCGCATGCCCAGCAAGACTATCCCACGCGCCCCATCCGGGTGCTGGTGCCGTTCCCGCCGGCGGGTCTTGCCGATGTCGTCGCGCGCATCGTGACGCAAAAACTCAGCGAGTCGTTCAAACAAAATCTGGTGATCGATAACCGCGGCGGCGCGGGCGGCACCATCGCCACCGAAACCGTGGTGAGGGCGAATCCCGATGGCTACACCATGATACTGGTGACCGGAAGTTATGCCGCGAACGCCGCGATCTACAAACTGCCCTATGACCCGATCAACGATATCGCGCCGGTGATCACGGTGGGCGAAGGCGGCAATCTCGCGACGGTGCACCTGTCGGCGCCCGTGGCGAGCATCAAGGAACTCATCGCCCATGACAAGGCCAATCCCGGCAAGCTCTACTACGGCACCAGTGGCGCGGGCAGCAGCACGCATCTAGCAACCGAGCTATTGCAGCAGATGGCGGGCACGCGCATGACACACGTGCCGTACAAAGGCACCATCGCGGCGTTGAACGATCTTTACGGCGGGCAGATACATTTCATCATCGGCTCGTTGCCGGCGCTGATTCTGCAGGTGAGGGCGAATCGCCTGCGCGGCATCGGCGTCACCACCGCCAAACGCTCCGCCGCCGTGCCCGACATCGCGGCCATAGCCGAAACCCTGCCTGGATACGAGGCGGTGAACTGGGCGGCGGTGTGGGGGCCGAAAGCGCTGCCGCGCGAAATCGTCGCGCGCTGGAACAGCGAAATCAATCGCATCCTGCAACTGCCCGATGTCAAGGAGCGTCTCGCCGCCAACGGCATGGAGCCGCTCGGCGGCACGCCGGAACAATTGCGCGACTTGCTGCGCCGTGATGTCGCGAAATAGCAGCGCGTGGTCAAGACCGGCGGCATCAAAGCAGGAACGTGATGCGAACAATAGCCGTCGCCTCCATGCTGGCGCTCGCGACTTACGGCGCGTCCGCACAACAAACCTATCCGACGAAACCGATACGCCTCATCGTGCCGTTTCCGCCCGGCGGGCAGACCGATATCGTCGCGCGCCTGCTGGCGCCGAAGCTGAGTGATACTTTCAAGCAATCGATCGTGATCGACAACCGCGCCGGTAGCGGCGGCGCCATCGGCACCGAAACCGTGGTGCGCGCGAATCCCGATGGTTACACGATATTGCTGGTGGCCGCGGGCTACGCCACCAACGCGGCGCTCTACAAACTGCCCTACGATGCGGTGCTTGATGTGGCGCCGATTGCGCTGGTGGGCGAATCGGGCTTTGCCATCGTCAGCCATCCATCCGTGCCCATCGCGAATACCAAAGAACTGATCGCATACGACAAGGCCAGCCCCGGCAAGCTCAACTATGGCACCGGCGGCACGGGCACCAGCACGCATTTCGCGGCGGAACTTTTTAACCAGATGGCCGGCACGAAGATGACGCACGTGCCGTACAAAGGCGCAGGCCCCGCATTGATCGACGTGCTCGGCGGGCAGATTCAACTTAACTTCGGCGCTTTGCCAACGATGACGGCGCAGATCAAGAACAACCGCCTGCGCGGCATTGCCGTGACAACGGCGAAACGCTCCAACGCACTGCCGGACGTTACCGCAGCGGCGGAAACCATACCCCGCTACGAGGCCGTGGGCTGGGTCGCGGTGCTGGGCCCGAAAGCATTGCCAAAAGAAATCGTCGCGCGCTGGAACAGCGAACTGAATCGCGCACTGCAAATGGTGGATGTGAAAGACCGCATGGCAAGCGACGGCATCGATCCTGTCGGCGGCTCGCCGGAACATTTTCGGGAAGTGCTCAAACGTGATGTGATGAAGTGGCAGCGGGTGGTCAAGGTTGCGGGGATCAAGGCGGGTGGTTGACTATCAAGCGCGATTTTATTGGGGGTGCGATTCAAAGTGATGTCTCGAAGCATGATCAAGCACCCGCCCCCTCCCTTGCGCGTAGTGTGCGCGGGGGAGGGTTGGGGTGGGGGCGGAAAGCACCGTGCTTCCGTTTCCCCCATCCCCACCTTCCCCCGCAAGCAGGGGAAGAAGCCGTGTCGTGGTGACATTTAGTGATCGTGCTCAGACATCACTTTGAATCGCAACCTTTATTGGGCCGTAAAGCGCCATGTCGTGATTGGCAGTGGTACACTTCATCCAACGGAGGCGCCCATGGACACCACATACATCAGCCGTGCCCCCGAGATCATGAGCGGCGCTTTGTGCTTTAGCGGCACACGAGTGCCCGTGCAGAATCTGTTCGATTACCTTGAAGGCAGTTCGTCGCTGGAGGAATTCCTGCAAGACTTTCCGTCCGTGCGCCGAGAGGCGGCGGTGGCGGTAATAGAGGCCGCGAAGAGCAATCTGCTCGCAGATGCGTTTACTGCTTGACGAGTCTGTCCCGCTCGCTTGCGGCGGTCATCTTACTGGATGCATATTCCAATGAACTGGCCGCGCTGCTGCCGCTCTTAGGCAATCTTGAACAAGCGCTGGCAATGCTTCAGCCTCGTGCCTATGTGCGGGTCGTGGCATAGTTTGCCGTTCGCCGCAAACAGTTACTTAATGAATTCATCAGGGGAAATCGAATGTTGCTAGGCAAAGGCATCATGATCAACTGGGCCGACGTGGCCCCCGAAGACCGCACGACGTACGACACGTGGCATTGCCACGAGCACACGGTGGGGCGCGTGGCGATTCCCGGCTTTTGTCGCGGGCGGCGCTATATCGCGAGTGACACCGAGCGCGCCACGCGTGATTTTCTGACGATGTATGAGGTGGATGATTTGTCGGTGCTGACGGGTGCGGATTATCTCGCCAAGGCGAATAGTCCGAGCGCGCTCACGCGCGCCACCACGCCGGTCATCAAGAACAGCGTGCGCGGGTTAAGCCGCGTGCGCGCTTCGTTCGGGGATGCCACCGGCGGCTCGGCGCTCACGTTGCGCTTTAGCCCGCTGGCCGGGCGCGAGGATGAACTTGAGCGCTTTCTCGTCGACGTCGCGTTGCCGCGCATCTCGAAGCGCCCCGACATGTGCGGCGCGCATCTCATAGTCGCCGATCAGGACGCAAGCAAGATGACGCCGGTGGAGCGGCAGGGGCGGCCCACCGAGATTCCGAATTGGGTGGTGCTGCTGGAAGGGTTCAGGCCGGATGCTGTCGCCGCCGCTGGAGACGCGGAGCTTGCTGATGCGATGCTGGCCGCGCAGGGCTGTGCGCCGGGTGTTGAGCGTGACTCCTACTTGCTGCAATTTTTGGTGCCGAAGCCTAATTCGTAGAGTACCCCGTCATTCCAGCGCAGGCTGGAATCCAGGTCGTAACCCTATGCGCAGCATCTTAAGTTAGCGCCTGCGGCGCACGTTACAACCTAGGTTCCAGCTTTCGCTGGAACGACGGGTTTGGTGTGGCCACGTGCAGCGGTCACTACTTGCCGCCCTTCGCCAGCCCCAGCGCCCGCAGCACATTGGTCAACTCCGCGTGCTGCGCGTCCATCAGCCGCCGCGTGCTGGCGCTGTTGAGATAGGTATTCTCAAACTGCTTGGCCTCGACATCTTTTTTCCATTCGTCCTGCTGCACGAGTTTCGCGAAGGCTTCGTCCCAATAACGCACTTGCGCCTCGCTCATACCCCTGGGGCCGACCACGCTGCGCCAGTTTGACGACACGACCCGCACACCTTGTTCCGTCCATGTCGGCACGTTGGCGAGCGCGCCCGACAAGCGCTGCTCGGACGCCACCGCGAGTATGCGCACCTTGCCCGACAGCACGTGCGGATAAACGCTGGAGCCGGGCGAGGCCGCGACGTCGACGTGGCCGCCCAGCATTGCCGTGACGACTTCGCTCGATGAGTTGAACACCGCCACGCGCTGGCGGCGCACATCGGCGCCGGTGGCGGCGGCAAGTTGCGCGACGGCGATGTGATTGTGATTGCCCAGTGCATTGGCGAGCGCGAACGACACGCCGCCCTCCTGCTTGAGCCGCGCGGCCAGGTCCTTGCCTGTTTTCAGCGGCGAATCGGCGGCCACGGTGAACGCAACATACTCGGTGCCAATCTGCGCCAGCGGCGTCAGCTCCGAATAAATCAGCGCGGTCTTGCCGGTGATGTGATTGGTGAGCAGCGTGGGCGATGTGACAAACAGATGCTGGCCGCTACCCGCGTGTTGCGCGACATAGTTGGCGGCGATGACGCCGCCGCCGCCCACTTTATTGAGCACTGTCGATGGCGCATCGATCAGGCGTTTCTCCTGCAGCAAGCGTTGCACCAGCCGCGCGGTTGCATCGCTGCCGCTGCCCGGCGCGGTGCCGACGATGACTTCCACTTGTTGCGCGGGTTTCCAATCCGCGGTGTGCGCGGTGAACGCGCACACCATCAGAATCGAGCTCAGCCAAACGCGGATAAATAACTTATGCATATTGACTCCTCATACTGACAGTGCGTCCATGAATTCATTTACCGGCGTTTTTTCAAGCAACGCCTGATCGTTGCAGATGCGCTGTATGTTATTGATTTTGTTGGTAAAATATCTCCGCGCCAGGCTGCGCTCGAATTTCGCGCGCAGCACCGCGCCGGCATCCTTCAAGCGCTTCGGATGACCGAACGGAAACCGCACTTCGACTTTGGGCGTGCGCGTACCGTCCTTGAACGTCACCTGAATCGCATTCGAACTTGCGCGAATTTTCGGATCATAAAACTCGCGCGAGTATCGTGCGTCTTCGGTGATGGTGATTTTCGCGCGCAATGCATCAATGCGCGGATCGGCGGCGGCCGCGTCTTCGTAATCCCGCGCTTCTATCGTGCCGTTGATGAGGCCGAAGGCGACGATATATTGCGCGCTGTGATCACGATCAGCCGCGTTGTGCAGCGGACCGGTTTTATCCATGATGCCCATCAACGCACGCTGGCTGTGGATGTCGATACGCGCGATGTCATTGAGGCGATCCTTCACCAGCGGATGCAACCTGAACGCGCACTCGGCCGCCGACTGGCCGTGCATGCCGGCGGCGACAAACTTGAACATCGAATTGCGCAACACATAGTCGCCGTATGGCCGCTGAAACTTGAACGGCTTACCGCCGTTGTGACAATCGTAGAAACCCCATTTTTTCGCACTCAACACCGTCGGATAACCCATCTCGCCCTTCAGCGCCATGCGCGCGAGCTTCACACCCTCGGACACCGCATTGCCCGCAGCCCAGCTTTTGCGCCAGCCGGCATTGGGCGCCTGCCGGTAAACGCGCAGGCTTGCATCGATCCACGCATTCGACACCGCGTTGACGATCTCATCGCGCGTGCCGCCCATCAAACCCGCGCTCACCGCCGTGGTGGCCACGCGTGCAAGCAGCGAGTGATCCACGCCCATCGCGTTGAAGTTATTTTCGATCGCGAGACAGCCCTGAATCTCATACGCCTTCACCAGCGCCTCGAGCACATCGCGCATCACCAGCGGCACGCGCCCGGCGGCGACGCGCTCGCGGCTCAACGAATCGGCCACCGCCAAAATGCCGCCAAGATTGTCCGACGGATGACTGCCGGTGGCGGCGGTGAACGTGTCGTTGTAGTCCAGCCAGCGGATGAGACAGCCGTTGTCGAAGGCAGCCTTCACCGGATCGAGCATGTATGGCGTGCCCAGCACGCGCGCGCCGTTGGGCACGATGGTCCCCGGCATTACCGGCCCGATCAGCTTGGTGCAATCCGGGTAGTCGAGCGCATCGAGCGCGCAGGCCAGTGTGTCGGTAAGCCGCAGCCGCGCGATGTCGAAGGTGCCGCGATTCTTCACCTTGAAATCGAGCACGTAATCGGCGATGTCGGTGAGCTCGCGGTCGGGGCCGGAGCGCTTGTTTGATTTGACTACCGTTGCCTTTGCCGCCATTGTCATTCTCCCTGTCAGCTTGTCGATGGTTGCAAGTTTACGCTGCTACAATGTGTTTTGTTTTCAACTCAATACAAAAGGGAATTTCATCATGAGCAGCCAACTGCATGATCGCGGACTTGAATTGCGTAAAGAAGTGCTGGGCGCCGCACAAGTCGCGCAGACCATCGCCAACACCGACACATTCACACAGCCGTTTCAGGAAGTCGTCAACGAATACGTGTGGGGTGCGGTGTGGTCGCGGCCGGGCCTGGAGCGTCGCACGCGCTGCATGCTGACCATCGGCATGTTGACCGCACTCAATCGCCCGAACGAACTGAAGACGCATATACGCGCCGCACTCGCCAACGGTGTGACGCGCGAGGAGGTCATGGAAACGCTGCTGCACGCCAATGTGTATTGCGGCGCGCCGGCGGCTGTGGAAGCATTTCGCTGCATGCGTGAAGTGTACGCGGCAATAGACGCGGCGCCGAAAGCGTAAGGAGACAAACATGAGCGAACCCATACTCACGCCCGCGGAACTCGAACGCGGCAAGGAAGTGCGCCGCGCGGTGCTCGGTGTCACGCATGTCGAAGCCTCGTACGCGGTCGATCACCTGTCGCGCCCGAAAACCGAACTCTCCGAATACGTGTGGAGCAAAATCTGGGCGCGCCCCGGATTGCCGCGCAAGAGCCGCAGCATCGCCAACCTGGCGATGCTCACCGCGCTCAATCGTCCGCACGAACTAAAGCTGCACGTAAAAGCCGCGCTCAACAACGGGCTGACCAAGGATGAAATCGGCGAAGTGCTGTTGCAGGCCGGCATCTACTGCGGCATCGCCGCGGCGGAAGATAGTTTCAGGATTGCCAGCGAAGCGTTTCGGGAGCTGGGTGTGTAGCCCGGAATAAGCTGCGCTACTTCTGGGCTACGGTGTGGGCGAAATCCTACTTCTTCGCCAGATCAAGCTCCACGAGAAACACCTTGACCTCGGCGTAGTCTTCTTCCATGTATTTTCTCATCGCCGCGGCGCCCATGAATTTGGCGATGCCGTTGCGCGTGACCATTTCGGCGGTCCACTCGGGCGTGTCGACAAAACGCTGGAAGATGTTTTCCCAATACGCGACGTGCGCGGGCGCCGCGCCGCGCGGGCCGAACATCGCGCGCCAGTTGAACACCAAGGCATTTGCGCCCTGCTCGCGCCACGTTGGCGTGTTGGCAAAAATCCCCGGCAGCCGCTCCGGCGCGGATATGGCGATCACGCGCACCGCGCCCGTGCTCAAGTGACTCACCCACAGGCCCACCGATACCGGCACCACATCGATGTGCCCGCCAAGCATCGCGGTAATCGCCAGCGCGCCCTAATCGAATACCACGTTGCGCGTCTTGCGAATATCCACGCCCGCGGTTCTCAACGCGCCCGCGACGCCCTGATGATTGATGTTGCCGATGCTGGTGGCGATGCCGAAGCTCACCGCCGCGGGGTCTTTCTTCAGACGATCGATCAGGTCACGGCCCGACTTGATCGGCGAATCCGTCTTCACCGCGATGCCGATATATTCGCCGAACAATATCGATATGGGTGTGAGATCGGTGTAGTGCGGCCCGCTGCGACCCATCGCATGCGAGGCCAGTATGCCCCTGTCGCCGGTATAAACGTAATGGCCGTTGCCGGCGAATTGATTCAGATAGGTGCGCCCCATCGTGCCGCCGCCGCCCGGCCTGTTCTGCACGGTGACCGGCGGCTCGAAATAGCGCTTCTCCTGGAACACGCGCTGCATCAGCCGCGCCATGTTGTCCGGGCCGCAACCCGGCGCGCAGCCGACGACGATCTCGACCGGCCTCTCGGGCCTGAAACCTTGCGCTGGAGTGGTTAGCGGCACGCAAGCCAGCAATGCCGTAACCATCAGGACATTCACGCCGCGAACCCACCGAGCTCGTTTCATAAACCCTCCCCGCGCCGCATGCGCATTGCGGCAAGAATACACCTTCCCGCGCGGCGCCGGGCGCGCCTACTTTTTCGCCAGTTCCAGCGCCACCAGGAACGCCTTGATCTCGGCGTAGTCTTCTTCCATGTATTTTTTCAGGCGCGCCGCACCCATGAATTCGGCGAGGCCGTTTAGCGTGACCATCTCCGCTTTCCACTCCGGTGTTTCCACCAGCTTTTGAAAATTGTTTTCCCAGTACGCCACCTGCGCCGGGGTCATACCCTTGGGGCCGAACACGCCGCGCCAGTTCGACACCACTGCATTCGCGCCCTGCTCGCGCCATGTCGGTATCTGCGCAAAAAACCCCGGCAGACGCTCGGCGGACGACACCGCGATCACGCGTACCGCACCGGTTTTCATGTGCGGCACCCAACTGCCCACCGACACCGGCACGGCGTCGATGTGCCCGCCCAACATCGCGACTATCGCCAGCGCGCCCGATTGAAACACCACGTTGCGCGTCTTGCGGATGTCGACGCCCGTGCTTTTCAAGGCAGCGGCGACGCCCTGATGATTGGTGTTGCCGATGCTGGTGGCGATGCCGAAGCTCACCGCGGCGGGGTCTTTCTTCAGCCGCTCGATGAGATCGCGGCCCGATTTGATCGGCGAATCCATCTTCACCGCGATGCCGATGTATTCACCGAACAGGTTGGCAACCGGCGTCAACTCGGTATAAGGCGCGACACTGCGCCCCATGGCGTGCGTGGTCAGCACCGATTTGCCGGTGTGAAACAGATAGTGCCCGTTGCCCGCGAACTGGTTGAGGTACGTTTGCGCCACGGCGCCACCGCCGCCGGTTTTGTTTTGCACCGACACCGCCGGGTCTACAAACTTGTGCGTTTGAAACACGCCCTGCATCAGGCGCGACATGCGGTCGGGGCCGCAGCCGGGCGCGCAGTTGACGATAATCTCCACGGGCTGATCGGGCTTCCAGCCCTGGGCCGATGCGGCCATCGATGCACACGCGAGCACCGCCGCCGCGGCAAGATGAATTAGCTTTTGTACATTTTGCACATTCTGTAACAATTGCGCCCGCATCAACAAGCCTCCCCGTGTTATTGAATTGGAAGAATACACGATCCCGCGCGCCGGCGAACGAGAATACAATCAGCGGCAACACAGGCAACGATGGTTCAAGATGGGTGAAATTTTTCTGTTGCTGGCAATCGCGGCAGTGGCATGGTTGTGGCACGACAGCCTCGGCGCGCGCGAGGCCGCGGTCGCCGCCGCGCGCGCCGCGTGCATGGCGGAAGGCCTGCTGTTTCTCGACGACACCGTGGGCATCACCAGTCTCAAACCGGCGCGCGACGATGAGGGCCAACTCAAGCTGCAACGCGCCTACGTATTCGAGTACAGCGACACCGGCAACAATCGCATCAAGGGCAGCGTGGTGATGCTGGGCCAGCGCGTGGTGCTGCTCAATGTCGGCCTGCGCCCCGTGCCGCCCGCCATCACGCTGCAATAACGTGTATGTAAGTATTTGTTTTTATTGAATATTTTTATGCGCACCGATAAATGTTTTTTCAGGTGTGCGGCGTGCCGGTGCCTGCGATGAATTCGCGCGCGGCACCGATGTCCAATTCGCACCACTGATGAATTACACAACCGAACTCGTACTCACCCGCCACGGCGGCACGCACACGCGAGGCCTGTGGGTGACGATCGTGGTGTCGGTGCTGCTGCATCTGCTGCTGTTAGTGAACCTGCCGATGCCCATGCGCACACCGACGCCCGATCTCATCGGCGACGCTGCGCCGCTGGTGGTGCAGCTCGTGCCGCCCGCCGCGCCCGCGCGCCCGCCAACGCAAGCAGCACCCACGCAACCCGCACAACCCGCACAACCACAGCCGCCAGCACGTCCCGCGGCGCCGCCACCGCCGATTGCAATACCTCAACCAGGGCCGGGAATACCCGCGCCGATTCCAGAACCCGCCATCGCCGATCCCGCACCTGCGCCCGCTCCCAGCGCGGCCGATTTATTGGCCTACATCAACGCGCGCCGCACTGCCGGCAACGACGCCACGCCTACGCCTGCTGCGCCTGCGGCGCCGGCCGACGATGAAAACGCACGCGCGAGCCGGCGTGCCGCGGCAAATTTGCGGTTAACCCAGCCGCCCGCGGGCCAGCAAAAAACGGAATCCGGCGGCGTCTTCCAAGTGAAGCATAAGGGTTATGACTACGCCGATCTGATGTTCTACGGCTGGCACCTCGAGATCCGCCGCAACATTCCGCAGCAGTTTGACGTGCGCAAGGGCAACAGCGCGACCATAGAACTGGCCGTGGTGCGCAAAATGATCGAAATCATCCGCCAGTATGAAAAGGAAGATTTCACCTTTCATTCGCGCCGCCAGGGGCGCAGCCTTAAACTCTCGGCGCGACTGCGCGATACCGAAAGCCTCGAACAATTTTTGCTGCGTGAATTTTTCTGACGGAAACACCCGCATGGACCTGAAACTCAAGAATAAACTCGCGCTGGTAACCGGCTCCACGCAAGGCATAGGCCGCGCCATCGCGCAAGCGTTGATCGATGAAGGCGCGTGCGTGATCGTCAATGGCCGCAACCCCGTGACGGTGGATGCCACCGTACAGGCGCTGGCCCAGCACGGCACGGCGCATGGCGTCGCCGCCGATTTATCCACGGCAGCCGGCGCGCAAACAGCGCTGGACGCCGCGGCGCGCATCGGGCCGGTCGATATCCTCATCAACAACGTCGGCTATTTTGAAGTGAAGCCCTTCGCCGAAATCAGCGACCGCGACTGGACGGACATGTTCGAGTTGAACGTGATGAGCGGCATACGCCTCACGCGCGCGTTGTTCGGCGGCATGTTAAAGCGCAACTGGGGCCGCGTGATTTTCATCGCCAGCGAGCAGAGCGCCAAACCCAACCCCGACATGCTGCACTACGCGATGAGCAAGACCGCGCAGGTGTCGATCGCGCGCGGGCTGGCGGAATTGACCATGGGCACCGGCGTCACCGTCAACAGCGTGCTCGCCGCGCCCACGTGGTCCGAAGGTGTGGAAACCTTCCTCGGCAAGATTGCGCCGGGCGAAGGCAAGACCGTCGCCGAAATGCGCACCGCGTATTTCGACGGGCCGGGCCGCACCTCGCTGCTGCAACGCTGGGCGACACCCGAGGAAATCGCGGCACAGGTGGTGTTCCTGTGCTCCGAACAAGCCGCCGCCATCAACGGCGCGGCGCAGCGCGTCGATGGCGGTATCGTCCGCTCCCTGTTTTAGCAATCTGTCCCGCATCAACGCCAACGTCCACACTGGCGCCAGCGTTCACGCTACTGCGCCGGACGGATGTTGGCATCCTTCAACACCTTCGCCCATTTAGTGGTCTCGGCGTGCAGGCGCGCGACAAACTCCGCCGAGGTTGACGGCGCGGGCTCCACGCCCAGCGGCAACATGCGCTCCAGCATGTCCGCGCTCTGCACCACCCTGGTCGCGGCTGCGTTGACCTTGGCGATAATGTCCCTGGGCGTGTTGAGCGGCGCGAGCAGGCCGTGCCAGCCCAGCACCTCGAAGCCCGCGATCGTCTCCGCGATCAACGGCACATCGGGCGCGAGGCGCGTGCGCGTCAGTGTCGCAACGCCCAGCGTGCGCACGCGTCCGGCTTTCACATACGTCGGCAGCGACGGCAGCGGCTGGCACGACATCTGCACCTGCCCGCCGGCCAGATCAACCAGCGAGGGCGTGCCGCCCTTGTAGGCCACGTGCGTCATGCTGATGCCCGCCAGCGTGCGAAAAAGCTCGGTGCACATGTGCGAGGTTGACCCCTGGCCGTTCGAGGCGTACAGCAGCTTGCCCGGCCGCGCCTTCGCATAGGTTATGAATTCGGCAATGGTATTTGCGGGCACGCTGCTGTTGATCGCGATGGCAAACGCCGTGCTCGACAACATGCCAATCGGCGTGTAGTCCTTGCTCATGTAGTTGCGCTGAAACATCATCGAGCCGAGCAGTTGCGTCGAGGTCGCGAACCACAACGTGTATCCATCGGGCGCGGCCTTGGCGACGATGTCCGCGCTGATCATGCCAGTGGCGCCGGGGCGCGGATCGACCACGACTTGTTGACCCCACGCTTCGGAGAGTTTGCTGGCGAGATGGCGTGCCAGCACTTCGGGGCCGGAGCCTGCCGTCGCCGCGGTGACCAGACGCACGGGTTTGCTCGGATACGACCGCAGCTCTGCGGCGCTTGCGCACGCAGCGCACGTCGCACACGCACACAGCACAATCTTTAGTGTGTACTGCATCAATCGTAACTATTTGTTTTTATTGATAAATTTCGTAGCCACCTCGATGAACCCCCGCGGATTGTCGAGCGTTACATGGTGATCGGCATCGGGCACCGCGGTCACTTCCACATGCGGCGCGCGCGCTTTCACGCCGGCGATCACTTCAGCCGTGATGCGCTCGCTGCGCCCGCCTTTCATCAGCAACGCGGGAATCTTGATGTGGTCCCAATACGGAAAACTGTCCTTGCGCTCGCGCCGCCCGTAGACGTTGCGGTCGAACTTGTAGCGCCAGCGGCCATCGATTTCGGTGAACGGCCGGCCGCTGTTCATCGCAAGATGGCGCACGATCTCCGGCGCGGCGGTGCTGCCCGCGGGCCGCACTTTGTAGCCGGCGATAAACTCGTGCTGGCTGGCATAACTGCGCCCCTCGCGGCTGCCGCGCGCGTTCATGTCGGCGATGCGATCCGGCGGCATCGCGATGGTGGAGTCGATCAGAATGAACGCCTTCGCGCGGCCCGGATACGTGCCCGCGTAGACGGTAGACACCACCCCGCCCATCGAGTGGCCCACGAGTATGAAATCGCGCAGGTTGAGTTTCTCCGTCAGCTCGTGCAGATCGGCGGCGTAACGCTCGTAAGAATAATCCGGCGGTTCCGAGCGATCCCACTCGCTGTCGCCGTGGCCGCGCAGATCAACGGCGCGCACATGGTAATCGGCGGTGAACCCGGCAGCGACAAAATCAAACCAGTGCGCGTGCGCCGCGCCGCCATGCACGCACAGCATGGCGGGCTTGCCCGCCGCGCCGTAATCCTGCACGTGCAGTTTGAGCCCGGCGACTTCGATGAATTCGTCTGTATACGGCGCCGGCTTGAAACCGGCAGTGCTGGTTGAATTTAGTTGTGCGGACATTGTTTCCTTCCCTTTCGAATGTGCTGTGTTACAAAACTCATCCCCTCCCCTTCAGGGGCAAGGAGTATTGTTGGAAGCGTGGCTGATCGTTTCTACGGCAGATTTTAATAATCCCTGAACATGCGGCGAATCTCGGCAAGATCGCGCGTGCGCGTGAGGGCGAGCATCAGCAGGATGCGCGCTTTTTGCGGATTCAAATTATCCGCCGGCACCATGCCCTCGGCGTCGTATTCCTTGCGCGCGATCACGCGGCCATTGCCGGTGCGGTTGGAGCGCACGATCACCGGGCGCGTGTCGAACGGCCCCAGCGCCTTGATCGCGGCGCGCTCCGGATCGGACAATCCACCCGCGCCCGTGCCCGCGAACACAATGCCCGCGGCCCCCGCGCCCACGGCCTTGATCGCATCGGTGCCGGCCTCGGCATAGGCGTAGAGAATTTCCACTTTCGGCAAACTCGATAATTTGCCGACATCGAATTCGGAACGTGCGGTATGGCGCTTGGTGGAAGCGCGGTAAAACGCCACTTCGTCGGCATCGACATAGCCGAGAAACCCAAGTTCGCCCGAGCGAAACGCCTCGGCGCGATAGGTGTTCGATTTGGTGACTTCGCGCGCGCCGTTGATCTCGTCGTTCATCACCACCAGCACGCCCTTGCCGCGCGACACCGGCGCGCCCGCCACGCGTATCGCGTTCAACAGGTTAAGCGGGCCATCGGCGCTGATCGCCGTCGCCGGGCGCTGCGCGCCCACCAGCACCACAGGCTTGTCGTGCCTGACCGTGAGATTGAGAAAATACGCGGTTTCCTCCAGCGTGTTGGTGCCATGCGTAATGACCACGCCCGCGACTTTTGGCTCTTCGCTGAAAATCGCGTTGATGCGCGCGGCAAGCTTCAGCCAGATTGCCGTGTTCATATTGGTGCTGCCGATGTTGGCGATCTGCTCGACACGCACCTGCGCGTATTGCTTGATCTCCGGCACGGCATCGACCAGCTCGGAGCCGAGGATGGAGCCGGCCTTGTATTCCGTCAGGCTCGTCGACGAGCCGCCGCGCCCGGCAATCGTGCCGCCGGTGGACAGCACCACCACTAGAGACAATTCGCTTGCAGCGCTTTGTGCAATCGCCGTCATGGGACTAATGCACGCCTAGAGAAACAATAACGCTTTCATTTGAAGCTCCTTTGTCTTCGCCACTCAAATAATTCATGACTAATTGTTCTTAAAAGAATTTTTCATGTTCATCAATCAATACGCGCGCCGGTTTCCTTCACCAGCTTCGCCCAGCGCGCGATTTCTTTTTTCATGTAGTCGCCCAGAAATTCGGGCGTGCTGCCGATGCCCTCGAACGCCTCTGCGGTCAGGCGCTGGCGCAGTTCATTGGTTTTCAGCGCGACGGCAAATTCACGATTCAGGCGCGCAATAATTTCAGCAGAAGTGCCCGCAGGTGCGAGTGCCGCGTACCACACCGCCGAGTCGTAACCGGGCACGAATTCCGAAATCGCCGGCAAATCCGGCAGCACCGGCGAACGCTTGACCGTGGTAACCCCCAGCGCGCGCAACCGCCCCGTGCGCAGAAATCCGCTGGTCGAGGTATAGGTGAGATAACTGATTTGCAATTGCCCGGCGATGAGATCGGTCATCGCCGGCGCGCCGCCCTTGTAGGGAATGTGCTGCGTCTTTACGCGCGCGAGCGAATTCAACATCTCGCCCGCGAGGTGCGAGCCGCTGCCGTTGCCCGCCGAGCCGTAGCGCAATTCATTGGGCGCGTTGCGCGCCAGCGTCACCAGATCCTTCATCGACTTCGCCGGCAGCGACGGATGCACCACCAGCAGATACGGCGCGATGCCCGCCAGCGTGATCGGCGCGTAATCGCGCGCGAGGTCATACGGCAGCTTGGGAAACAAACTCGGATTCACCGCCAGTTGCGCCGTGATCGCAAACACCAGCGTATAGCCGTCAGGCGGCGACTTGGCGACAAACTCCATGCCGATGTTGCCGCCCGCGCCGCCGCGGTTTTCGACCACCACCTGCTGGCCCATGGCCGGCGTCATCAACTGCGCCAGCGTGCGCGCAACGATATCCGTGCCGCCGCCGGGCGGAT
>CAMDLH010000016.1 GCA_945901405.1 Bordetella parapertussis
TGGTGGCGACTGAACTCAATCTGGCGAAGATCAAGGCGCGGGTGGATACGGGCAAGCTGGGTGGGGCCGATGCCATCGGTCTGGCAGCGGGGAAGATCATCAACCAGTACAAGGTGGCCAAGCATTTCGATCTGGTGATCGGGGCGGACTCGTTCACCTATTCGCGCAAGCAGGACAGCATTGCCGCCGAGGCGGCACTGGATGGCCTTTACATTATTCGCACGTCCGTGCCGGCAACCCAGATGGATGGCCCACAGTGCGTGCGCGGCTATAAGTCGCTGACTAATGTTGAGCGGGCATTCCGCACCATCAAGACGGTTGATCTGAAGGTGCGCCCGCTTCATCACCGCACGGCTGACCGGGTGCGTGCGCATATCTTCCTGTGCATGCTGGCTTATTACGTCGAGTGGCATATGCGCGAGGCGTGGCGCGAGTTGCTGTTTGCGGATACCGAGATTGCGGCCAAGGCCACGCGTGATCCGGTGGCGCCTGCGAAACGCTCCAAATCAGCCTTGCTCAAGGCGGCGCGTCGCACGCTTGATGACGGCACTCCCGTCAATAGCTTCTCGACCTTGATGGATCACTTGCTCACCATCGTGCGCAATACCTGCCGAACCACAAACGCTGGCTCTGATGCGCCCACCTTCGAGATCACGACTACCCCGAACCCGGCACAAATACGCGCCCTCGGCTTGATCGAGGCGATCACTTTGTAGACAGTAACCGGAACCTCAAAATAACGCCAAGTGCTTGTTGGAAAACAATAAACTCGATCTTCTCTGAGAGGAACTTCAGCCTAACGGCGCGCCGCCGCTGGCGCTATTCGGTGCAGGCGGGACCGTGGCGCTGGTGTTTTCGGGCGGGGTTATTCGCTGGCGCAGGGCACGTTGCTGTTGCTCAGGGCGCCGCGCTGAATTCGAAATCCGCACGGCTGCCGCCCTACATGCTCACGAGAGAGCGCTGGGTCATGTCTGTCGAGATATCGGGCCGCTGCTTGGTGAGCCTGTGCCGCGGAAATACAACTATCCAGGCTACACCACTCCATCCTTCTTCAGCGCCGCGATGTCAACCGCAGACAGTCCAAGCATCTCGCCGTAGATGTCGGCGTTGTCGGCGCCCAGGATGGGCGAGGATGTCACCTTGACGTAGCTGTCCGACATCTTCACCGGCCAGCCGGGGATGACGACCTTGCCGCGCACGGGGTGGTCGATCTCGGCGAAGATTTCGCGTTTGCGCATCGTTGGATCTTCGGACAGCTCCATGGTGTCGAGCACGGCGCCGCACGGCACGCCGGCCTTGCCGAGCTTCTCCATTGCCTCGTGCTTGGTGAACTTCTGCGTCCAGGCCTCGATTTGTTCGTTGATCTCGTCGCAGTGGTTGCCGCGCTGTGGCGGCGTGGCGAAGCGCGGGTCGGCCTTGAGGTCTTCGCGTCCGATCACTTCGCACAGCCGTTCCCAGTGCGCATTGGTGGCGCGGCTGGTGTAGATGTAGACGTAGTCGTTGTGGCCGCCCGGCGCGCACTTGAATACGTCGCACGGCGCATTGCCGAGCACGACGCGATTGCCCTTGCGCTCGCACGCCTTGTTGGTGGCGAGTTGGTGTGAATAGGCGATGCGGCAGTAATTCACCATCGCGTCCTGCATGGCGACTTCAACCTTCTGGCCGCGGCCGGTGACGGTGCGCTGAAACAGCGCGGCAAGTACGCCGATGACGGCATGCAGGCCGGTGCCGGTATCGCCGAGGGTGACGCCGGGCTTGATCGGCCGGCCGGTGGGTTCACCAGTGATGCTCATCACGCCGCCGGCCGCCTGGGCGATCATGTCGAAGGCCAGGTTCGTCTCGTAGGGGCTGCCCTTGCCGAAGCCTTTCACCGTCGCATAGATAATGCGCGGGTTGATCTTCGCCACCTCCTCGTAGGAGAAACCGAGCTTCTCGATGACACCCGGCGCGAAGTTCTCCGCGAAGATGTCGGCCTTGGCGATCATGTCGCGCAGCATTTTTTTGCCGCGCGCGTCCTTGAGGTTCAACGTCACCGAGCGCTTGTTGGCGTTGAGCAGCATGAAGTAGTAACTGTCGGCGTCCTTGCGTTCCGATGAGGCATTGCGGCCCTGCTCGCCGCCGATCGGGTTCTCCACCTTGATCACGTCGGCGCCGAGCCAGGCCAGCGTCTCGGTGATCGAAGTGCCGGCCTCGAACTGGGTGAGATCGACAACACGAATGCCGGTGAGCGCGGGTGCGGAATTGGAATTCATCAGGTTTTCTCCAATGGCGAATCTTTAAGGGACTAAGTTCGGATACTGCGGATATTAATCTACAAAACCGTACTCGGCATCCTGCGCGCAACGCGTCTTCACGCTCATCACACGGCGGCCGGCCGGTTCGCCTTCAGAAACGCGCGGATATGCCGCACCGCCAGTTTCACATTATCGTTGTCGTCCTTCCATGGAAACAAACTCGCTTGCGCGTTGGGTGCGAGGCGCGCCATTTCCATCGCCACGGCATAGGGGTGCGCTGGCACGTTGTCCGGCAGCACCAGCAGCGGCGTGTGGCAGGCGCGCACGAAATCGCGCGTCACGGTGAGGACGAAATCGACGCCCTTGTACATCCTGTCGAGATAGCGGTTGACCATCTCCATGTTGATATCGGGCCGGCTGGCGATGAGGCCCGGCGCCCAGATTTTGAGATTGTTGTTGATGAAAAAATCCGGGTAATTGGGATCAACGCCGCTGGGCTGCGCGTGCACTGATGCGACGATGCGCCCGGGCGCGCGCTTCTGGATGTTCCAGATCAGAGGGTTGCCGATGCAAAAGCCCATCACCAGAAATCTATCGACGCCCAAGTGATCGAGCAGCCCCAACTGGTCGTTGGTGTGCGCATCCCACGGCGCGTCGAAATCAAGCGGCCCGGTGGATTGCCCGCCGTTGGCGTTGCGCAGGTCCATCGCGATGCAGCGGTATTCGGACTTGAATTCCTCAAAAGCGTCGAACGGGCCGTTGGCGTAAGTCACTTTCGAGTTAAGCCCGCCGCCGTAGATGATGAATAGCGGAAAGCCGGCGCCGGCTTCTTCGTAGCGGATGCGGACGTTTCCTTTTTCGTAGAACGGCATGGGATTCTCCTTCGAGGAATGGAATTCAGATGCTGCGCATGGGTTGCGGCCTGGGCTCCGGTTCCCGGATTTTAATCCGGGGCGTGCTTCCCCGGAACGACGGCGTTGGTGGTACAACACTCACAACGTAATCTCAGGAGCTAAAACTTCTCCACCCACGGCCGTACTTCGATCTCCCACGTCCATGCGCTGCGCGGCTGTTTGGTGAGCGCCACATAGGTCTGCGCGATGGCATCCGCTTCGAGGAAGCTGTCGGGCTTGTCCGGCGGTTGCGGGCGTTGCGCGGAGCTGATGCCGCCGTCGATGATGACGTGTGCGACGTGTATGTTTTGCGGCGCCAGTTCACGCGCCATGCTCTGCGCGAGTCCGCGTAGCGCGAACTTACCCATGGCGAATGCCGCGGATTGCGCATAACCCTTCACGCTCGCCGATGCGCCGGTGAAGATGATCGTGCCCGCGCCTTTTATCAGCATGCGTTGGGCGGCGGCTTGTGCGACGAGAAAGCCGCCGTAGGCGGTGACGGCGATGGCGTTCGCTACCTCGCGCGCGTCGAGTTCGGCGACAGGCCCGCGCACGCGTCCGCTGGCGTTGTAGACCACCACCGAGGGCGCATCGGTGAGCGCATCGAGTTGCGCGAATAGCGCGTTGACTTGATCGGGTTCCTTGCTGTCGCAGGCGATGGCGCTGGCGCCAAGTTCGTCGCACAGCGCCTTCAGCTTGTCGATGCGACGCGCGGCGAGCACGCATCGCATGCCCTCGCGCGTGTAGGCGCGCGCGAGCGCCGCGGAAAGCCCGCTGCCGGTGCCGACAATCAATGCAATGGGCGCGATCATTTCGGCGCCTGCATCGCGTTCTTGGGCAGCGCTTCGATGTTGCCCGACCACGGCATCGCGGAGCGGCACCAGTTCTGCATCTTCGGCGGCAGTTGCGCGCGCTGGCGCGCGGTGCCGATGCGCAGCCCATACACCTGCGGGTCGGCTTCGGTCGATGTCGAATACATCGGCGTGCCGCACTCCGGGCAGAACGCGTGCGCGCGTTTGGCGCCGCTCTCGGCGGTCTTCACATAGACCTTCGGCGTGCCGCCGCGCAGTTTGAAATCCTGCTTCTTCACGCGCACGTTGACGCGGTACGCGGTGCCGGTCAACGTCTGGCAATCGGCGCAGTGACAGATGCTCACCGCGCCGGGGTCGATCTCCGCTTCGTAGCTGATGTTGCCGCAATGGCACGCGCCGTCGATGTGCATGGCTATCTCCTGTCAAGTCGAGTTATGTTTGGGGGTGCTCCGGCTTTATTGCATCCCTGTCCGCGGCATTTCGGTGTGGCGCACGATGCCTCGGTGGATACTCTTGAGTACGCCGAAAACTTTTTTTCTCTTCATGGGTTGCTCATGGGACAAGCGCCCGCACAAAGCCGCCTATATTCTGCTCCTGATCGAGGGCTTTCGCCCGGTCCACCAGACGAAGCGCATTGAGTTCGCCAAACCGCGGCGATGCCTGCGACAAAAACTTGCGCGCCACGTCGTCCCAGGTCATCGGGTTTTTCGGATCGCCTTTCGGGTAAGGTATGTCGCGCTGGAACGTGCCGCGCGCGGTGCGAATCTCCACGGCCGCAGGACGCGAACCCTGACGATACAGCGCGGTGAGGTCGTCACGCGCCTCTATCGTCATGTTGCCGATGATGGCGCGCACCCGCGGATCGTTGAGCCAGCGCGGACTGAATTGCGCAGTGGTGACCTCGCCTGCGGCAAGCGCAACCGCCACGCAGAAATGAAAACTGTGGTCCGCGGTTTCCTTGCTGTCGGGTGCGAGTTTTTTGCTGTCCCAACTCGGTTTGGTCACCGCTTCTTCCGGCACAAACAGCCTGACCGCCGTGATCTCGGCGGGATTGATGCCATGCATTTCGCGCAACTCCAGCGCGGCCTGCACCAGCGCGGGCGTCATGCCCTGCACCGGGTAGGGTTTGATGCCGATCCTCGGCACGCGAAATTCATCCGCCTGCGGTACCAACGAGGAAACATCCATGCCGCCCGCGACAGCGTGCTGAAAACCATAAGGCCCTTCGAGTATCGTGAGGCACGCCGTGAAGCCCGACTCGGCGAGCAGAGCCGCGAACACGCTGTTGCTTGCCGCCAGCGGCTCGGACAGCGCCTTGTCCATGGCGATTTTGCCGCGGCGAATTTCCGAAAACGTATTCGCGCGCGCGCCCGACAGCGCTATCGCGTGCGCGGTGCGCGTGCCGTCCAGCCCCAGCATCCTGCTGACGCCGGCGGCGGAGGCGTACGCACATGCGGCGGTGTGCTGCCAGCCGCGATGCCAGAAATTGCGCTCGGCGGGAAGATCCGAAAACCGCAATTGCAATTCGTACGTCACCACCATCGCTTCGAGCAATGCCCGGCCCGAACGATTGCGCCATTCGCCGGTGGCGAGCAGCGCCGCAAGGCTGTCGCTGGGATGAGCCGCCCACGCAGGCCCGTAGTAGATATCGTTAAAGTCCGGGAAGCGCAGCGCAACGCCGTTCACCAGCGCGGCATTTTGCGCGCTGGTCGCCGCGCCGGAACGTATGATGGTCGCCTGGGGACTGCCACCGGCGGCGGCAACTACGTGCTCCACCAGCCGCGCAGGCTCGCAATCGAGCCCCGTGATCATGCATGCCAGTCCGTCGAGAAACAGGCGCTTGGTGTAGTCGATCACGTGCGGCGGAACGTCCTCGAATCGCAGGTGTGCCGCGTAGTTTCCGATTTGCTCGACGATGGTGGCCATTGTTTTGTCCGATGACTATGTGTGCGCCGGGATTGCCGGAATTTACCGCTTGGCCCGATAATGACCTGGCGCTCGCTGACACTTGCCGCCAAAGGAGGATAAATGAAAAAACCGCATTGGAGAACAGTACGAATACATTCACCCGTTCGGCTGAGCGTGAGTCCATGGGGCGCACCGCTACTGTTGTGCTGGCTGGCTGCTCCCGTCGCGCACGCGCAGCCGCCAGCGTACCCCTCAAAACCCATACGCATGATCGTGCCGTTTTCGCCGGGCGGGGGGACGGACATCGTGTCGCGGCACATGGCGCGCCAGCTCACGGATCGCCTGGGCCAGCAGGTGATTGTTGACAATCGCGGCGGCGCGGGCGGATTGGTGGGCACCGAGACCGCCGTGCGCGCGGCGCCCGACGGCTATACGCTGATCATGATTGCCGCGAGTTACACGGTAAATCCGTCGCTGTATAAGCTGGCATATGATCCGGTTAAGGATATTTCCCCGGTCAGCATGGTGGGCACGAGTCCGTCTCTGGTCACGGTGCACGCGTCGGTCCCGGTTACCAGCATCAAGGATCTGATCGGCCACGCAAAAGCGAACCCGGGCAAGCTCAACTACGGCTCGAGTGGCATAGGCGGCAACACGCATCTCACCACCGAGTTGTTCAAGTTGATGACTGGTACCGAGATGACGCACATTCCGTACAAGGGCAACGGCCCGGCCGTCGTTGATCTGCTCGCGGGGCAGATACAAATCATGTTCGGCAGCATGCTTTCGCTGTTGCCGCAGGCCAAGGCGGGAAAGTTGCGCGCGATAGCGACGACAGGTGCAAAACGTTCCGCGGTATTGCCCGAGATGCCGACGGTCGCGGAAAGCGGTGTGCCGGGTTACGAGGCCGCCTCGTGGTACGGCATATTGGGCCCCGCCAATCTGCCGCATGTCATCTCCACGCGATTAAATGCGGAACTGGGCCGCGTCGTTGCCGACGCTGGTGTGCGCGAACGGCTCGCACAGGAAGGGCTGGAGCCGCTGCACACCACGCCCGCCGAATTCACGCGCGTTATCGTTCAGGACGTGGCGAAATGGGCGAAAGTCGCCAAAGCGGCGAAACTGGCGCCGCAATGACGCGGACAGGAGCGCAACTCAACTCTTTGTCGCGTTCGCCAGCCGCGCGGCGTTGTCCTTGGTGTCATAGAGGCTGATTGCCTGTTTGCCCTCGGCGGCCTTGGTCATGCGCTCGCGGATTTCGGTTGCCATCGTGTTGTTGCGCTGCACGGCGGGGCGCGCTTCCATCGCCTTGTACCAGCGCATGAAATTCGGATACTCGGCCTCGGTGATGCCGCGATCCTTGTGCATCTTGGTCCACGGATAAATCGCCATGTCGGCGATGCTGTATTCGTCGCAGCCCAGCCACGCACTCTCGCGAGCGCGATTGTCGAGCACGCGATACAGACGGATCGACTCGTTGTTGTAACGGTCGCGCGCGTAGATCAGCGGATCCTTGGTGTTTTCCTTGGCGTAATTGTTAAAGTGATTCGCCTGGCCGAACATCGGGCCCACATGCGCCATCTGGAAAATCAGCCACTGCATCACGTCGTAACGCTTCCTCGCATCTTTCGGTAAAAACTTGCCGGTCTTCTCGGCGAGATAAAACAGAATCGCGCCCGATTCCATCATCGTGTAACGCCCGCCGCCGGGGCCGTCGGTATCGACGATCGTCGGAATGCGATTGTTGGGACTCAGTTTCAAATAATCCGGCGTGAATTGCTCGCCGATGCGGATGTTGACGTCGAGGTGCTTCCATTCGATGCCGAGTTCCTCCAGCATGATCATGACCTTTTGGCCATTGGGGGTGGGGGATGAGTGCAGTTCAATCATGGGTGTCTCCTGTCGTTTGATTGAGTGAATTGTAAGGCCAACAGTCTGAATTTACTTCATAGAGGCCTGGCATCGACGAACTTACCAGGCTTGATACTTCTCGCCTATTTGAAAAGCTGCCTAAAGTTCACGTCCAATGCCTAAGCCATGCGCCAAAGGGACTATTGTGCATTAGAGCAGTTTGCCATTTTGCATCTATCGTCGAAAGCGCTATGCTTACTTTGGCAGGCGTGCCGCTCAGCAACTCGCGCCAAGTGTCGATGTAAAACGAGCTGCATGTGCCATCGCGTGCCCACAATTCGACCGTGCGGCGCGCATCATCAAGAGCGGCGACTGCATCGGCCTCGCTCGTCGATAGTGCGCAACTAATACTCAAGTGTGCCTCGTGCAACTCAAGCGAGCGCTTAGCAGCTCGCGCTCGTTGATCCCTTCGGCCAGATAACTCAGTGCATTGGGCCGAAACAATCAAATCCGCTTCGGGCGTGGCTTCCGGACCTTGGTGGGTATACTGATTCATCTTTCGAATAATACTCCGACCACCTACATCTCATCGATATCAAATTCGTAAATCCGGATTCTCCGCGTTAGTTGGCGCTAAAACGCATACTCCGGCCCATCCACATACTTGAACCGCTCAAGTGCGTCGGCGCGTAGCGTGAAGCCCAGCCCCGGTCTGTCGGGCGCATGCACGTAGCCATCGCGGATGTCGTAAGGCTCGTTGAACAACTCGTTCATCATCGGCATGTAGCCTTGGCTCACTTCAAGCACGTGACAGCTCGCCGCCGACATTGCGACGTGTATGCTTGCCGCGAACAACACGCCTGCGCCCCATGCGTGCGGCGCCAGGCGTATGTCGTGCGCCTGCGTGAGTGCCGCGATGCGGCGAATTTCGGTCAAGCCGCCGGCGCGCGCCACGTCAGGCTGCGCGATGTCGATGGCTTGGTGATCGAGCATGCTCTTGAAGCCGTAGCGCGAAAACTCGCGTTCGCCGGACGCAATCGGAATGCGTGTCGATCTGCGCACCTCCGCCATGCCTGCGTGATTGTCGGGCGACACTGGCTCCTCGAACCACGCGATGTTGAAAGACTCCAGCGCCTTGGCAAGGCGTATCGCCACCGGGGTTTCCAAAGACGCATGTGCATCGACCATCAGTTCGACATTGGGGCCGATGCCGCGCCTTGCTGCTTCAACTCTGCGCACGCAGTTCTCAATCGAAAAACCGTCACGGCCCACCACGCGCATTTTCACCGCGGTGAAACCCTTCGCGGCATAACCGCCAAGTTCTGCTTCGGCCTCATTGCCTGCTGCCCAGCCACCGCTGGCGTAACCGCGCACCTTGTCGCGCACCGCGCCCAGCGCCTGATACACCGGGATGCCCATGGCCTTGGCTTTCACATCCCAGATCGCAATATCCACGCCGGAGATCGCCTCCATCGCCATGCCGCTGCGGCGGCTGGTTTCCGCCTGCGCCACGCCCCGCTCCAGCGCGGGTTTGGCGCGCGAGCCGTTATACATTTTCTCGAAAATGCGTTCGGAGAACATCGGGTCTTCGCCCACCACTTCGGGCGCAAGCTCGTGCTCGACAATCGCGGCGATGACCGGCGGTGTACCGAGCGCCGCGCCCATGCCGGTGAGGCCCTTGTCGGTTTCGACGATGATCAACGTCGCGTCGCTTTTCACCTTGGTGCCCAGATCGGTGCGGTGTTGGCGCTCGCGCGGCACCGGGTCGGACATCGGGATGGCGCGGACTTTGGTGATTTTCATGGGAACTCCGAAATCAAAAATTCAAAAACTTCTTCGACACAGATTTCACAGATGAACACGGATAAGCTTGCTCCGTGTCGTTCCCGCGCAGGCGGGAACCCATAACACAGTGCCACTTGAGACCCCGTGTGGATTCCCGCCTGCACGGGAATGACAGCGGCGGGTTTTAATCTGTGTTCATCTGTGAAATCTGTGTCAAAGGTTTTGATCTTGCTTTCCTACTTCGCCATCGTCGATTTATTCAACGACCGCGGATCGCGTCCACGCCAGCGCCCGCTATCCACCTGCGCCAGAAACTCCGCCGTGACGTTGTTGAAAAACACCGGCTCTTCGAGATTAACCGCGTGCCCGGTATTGGGCACTATCGTCAGCATCGCCGTCGGGCACACGCGCTTGATGAAGATGCCGGGGTCGAGACAGTTGTTGTCTTCGTCACCGCTCATGATGTGCAGCGGCACGCGGCATTTGCGCAGCGCGGATTCGAGGCTGTAGACCGTCGGGCGTTTGCCCTGCACGCCGATCAGCGTGTTGGCCGAACCGAGTGCCGAGTGTTTCGCGAACTCGGCGCAAAAATGCGCGAAGCCGCGCGGATTTTTGTTCTGGAACTGCACGCGCGCCGGGCCGATCTGATAGGGCTTGATCGCCTCCGCCGTGCCGAGCTCGAGAAAGCGCTTGATCATCACCTGGTTGTCGCCGAGAAATTGCGTGCGTTTGTCCGGGTCGGAGCCGTAACCCGCGCCGATCACCGTGCACGAGAGCGCCATGCGCGCATAACGCAACGCGAAGTGCAGCGTGGCATACGCGCCCATCGAGCAGCCGATGATGTGCGCCTTGCGGATTTTCAGATGCTTCAACACGTTGGCGATGTCGTCGGTGGCGATGGCCTGCGAATATTTTGACGCGGATTTCGGCACGTCCGATGGAGGATAGCCGCGCGCGTTGAACGCTATGCAACGATAACGCCGGCTGAAAAACTGTATCTGCTGCTCCCAGCCGTAAAGATCGTCGGCGAATTCGTGCACCCAGATGATGGGAATTCCCTTGCCGGATTCTTCGTAATAAAGGTTTACTCCGTTCGACAGTGCGTAAGGCATGTTCTCTCCTTATTTGTAAGTAACTATTTGTTTTTAACGATAAATTTACTCCAGGCGCAAATTGGCATCGCGCGCCACTTGCGCCCACTTCTTGATTTCGGTTTTGACGAACGCGGTGAACTGCGCCGGCGTACTGCCCACACCTTCAGCGCCCATGCCCGACAGACGTTCCTTGATATCGGGCAACGCCAGCGCCTTCACCGTCTCGGCGTGCAGCCGGTTCACAATCGCGCCAGATGTGCCCGCGGGCAGAAACAAACCGTTCCAGCCGACGATTTCATAACCTTTCAATCCGGCTTCGTCGAGCGTGGGCACATCGGGCACCAGCGCCGAACGCTTAAGCCCGCTCAACGCCAGCACGCGCAGCTTGCCTGACTTCACGAACGGCAGCGTGCTCGGAATATTTTCCAGCATCAACTGCAACTGCCCGCCGACCAGATCGGCGAGCGCCGGCCCGCCGCCTTTGTACGGCACGTGCGTCATTTGCAACCCAGCCATCGACTTCAGCATCTCGCCGGCAAGATGCGGCGTGGTGCCGGGGCCGCCAGAGCCGAAATTGAATTTGCCGGGATTCGCTTTCGCATGCGCGATGAAATCCTTCAACGATTTCACCGGCAGCGACGGATGCACCACCAGTATCAGCGGCGCGGAGGCAACCAGACTCACGGGTGCCAGGTCTTTGTCGGTGTCGTAAGGCAGCTTTTTGTAGAGACTCGGATTCACCGCCAACGTGAGACTCATCATCAACAGCGAGTAGCCATCGGGCGACGCCTTCGCCACGATGTCGGTGCCGATGATGCCGCTGGCGCCGCCGCGATTGTCGATGATCACCGTCTGGCCGGTGCTCTCGCCGATTTTCTGCCCGATGATGCGCGCCATGATGTCGTTCGAGCCGCCGGGTGCGAAGGGGACTACCAGCCGTATCGGTTTATTCGGATAGGCGCTTTGTGCATGCACGCTTGAACTTGCACAAGCCAGCAGCGCGGCAACACACATCAAGGGACGCAACACGGTGTTCACTGAAAACCTCGCACGGAACGGATGGTGGAGAATTCTACCCTTAAGCCTGTGGCTGCACTTGCTTCAAAAGCTTCACCGCAGAGGCGCGGAGGCGCAGAGGAAACGCAAAGAAAGACCAAAGTCGATTCGCCACTTCGTCATTCCAGCGCAGGCTGGAATCCAGTGCGTTCATTCATGCGAAGCATCTGTATTAGCGCCTACGGCGCACGTTACAACCTGGGTTCCAGCTTGCGCTGGAACGACGATTTTGGTCAGGAATGTTTTGCTGTTCTCCGCGCTTCCTCTGCGCCTCTGCGGTAAGGCAGTCATACACAATCACCGCGCCGACTGAGTAACGACACGTATCCCCACCAGCACCATCACCGCCCCGGCAATTGCCACCGCGCCTAACGTCTCGCCCAGCAATATCCACGCAAAGAGTCCCGCCATCACCGGCTGCAACAGCAGCCCGACAGAAGACAGTGTCGCCGGCAAATGCGCCATCGCATACGCGATCAAACTCTGCCCGGCGACTTGCGAAATCACCGCGAGGCCGAATACTTTCCACCAGCCGGCAAGTGTTGCCGGCATGAACTGCTCGCTCGACAACAGCGCCATCGGCAGTAAAAACGCCGCCGTCACCACGCTGCTCACCGCCATGATGCGCGCGGTGTTGACCGTGCCGCGCAGCCGCGTCACGGTGAGTTGATAGGCGGCGTAGAACATCGCGGTGATCACGCCGAGTATGTCACCCGTCACTTCGGTGCCGTGCAATTTGAAATCGCCACCGATCAGCATCATCACGCCCACCAGCGCGGTGGCGAGTCCCGTGACGAACCTTGCGTTGGGCCGGCTGCGCCAGATCAGCCACGCTGCCAGCGTTACAAAAATCGGCGCGAGATTCGCCAGCAGCGTCGCGTTGGCCACCGAGGTCAGCACTATCGACCAGTGCCAAACCGCAAGATCGCCCGCGAAGAAAAATCCGGCGGCGAAGAGCAACCCGCGCGGGTTTGTTGCAGGCACGGCGGCATCGCGGCTATCCCACCATGCCCAAGCCCACAAAAATGGCAGCGCCAGAAACACGCGCCAGAACGCCGTGGACACCGGCCCGGCTTCGCTTACCTTGACGAACAATGCCGAAGTGCCGATGCACGCCGCGCCGGCGAATAGCGAAATCAGTGCCAGTGTGCGTGTGCGGCTGGGCGCGTCAGTCATGTTTGTCCGCGGGCAAGCGGTTCAGCTTCAAGACCTTTGACGCAGATTTACGCAGATGGACGCAGATAACCCGCGGAAGAATCTGCGCAAATCCGCGTAAATCTGTGTCGAAAAAGCTTTTGACTTTGATCCGAGCATCTACCATTCCTGCCTATCCCCCGCCCCCGCCATCGTCGCCAATCTGCTTCCAGTAACTGTCCTTGCGCGCGATCTTGCCGTCGCGAATGACGTAGATATCGCAGCCGCGCGCGTCGATGCGACGGTCGTCGGCGTAGCGGCCAGTAACGCGATAGGTGCCGACGACGCGGTCGCCGGAGTAAATCAGATCGGTTTCGGAGAAGCGCAGTTCGGGGATTTCTTTTGCGCGTGCCGCCATTGTCGCGGCAACACCTTCGCGCCCGCGCACGATTTTGCCGTGCGGCGCGTCGGGGCCGGCGGCAAGTATCCACTCGAAATCATCGGTCACGCATTCGAGTATGGCGTCGACGTCGCCCGAATTGAAACCCTTGCCCATTTTTTTCAGCAGCGCCAGCGTGGCTTCGTTGCTCATGTTTATCTCCCGGTGAATTTCGGCTTGCGCTTCGCGATGAAGGCGGCCATGCCTTCCTTCTGATCCGTTGATGCGAACAGCATCTGATTCCCCTTGGTCTCCAGCGCGAGCCCGGTGTCGAGCGGGCTGTCCATGCCGCGCAGCACGCATTCCTTGATCTGCTCGACGGCGAGCGGCGGCAATTCGGCGATTTGTTGCGCCATGGCGATGGCGCGTTTTTCGACCTCGGCGTCGGCGACGACTTCGCTCACCAGCCCCAGCTCGAAGGCTTCTTTTGCGCTGAACATATCGCCGGTCAACAGATAACGCATTGCCTTGTATTTGCCCACCGCGCGCGGCAGGCGTTGCGTGCCGCCGCCGCCGGGGATGATGCCGATCTTGACCTCGGGCTGGCCAAAGCGCGCGCCCTCGCCGGCGATGATGATGTCGCAGGTCATCGCCAGCTCGCAGCCGCCGCCCAGCGCGAAGCCGCTCACCGCCGCGATCACCGGCTTGGGGCAGGCCGCAATCGTGCGCCACAATTTATGCGTGCCGCGCAACAACATGTCAATCGTGCCCGCGCCCGCCATCTCCTTGATGTCCGCCCCCGCAGCAAACGATTTTTCATTGCCGGTGAGCACAATGCAACGAATAGATGGATCGTCACCCATCTCGGTCAGATGCTTCGCCAGCAGCTTGCGCACTTCGAGATTCAGCGCGTTGCGCGCGTCGGGGCGGTTAATGCGCACGAGGCCCACGCCCTCGGCGGGGCGCTCGGCGAGCACAACAGGGTCAGTCATGATGTCTACCTGGAAATATTTTCAAACGGAAGCCCGAAGAATACCCGCTTGCGCAGGTAAAACTACCGCGTCCATAAATCGCACCTGCGACTAACTTCGTGTTAGCATTTTTGCCTGTGTAAAAACATAATAAAAACAATCACTTACCGCGAACCTCTGAGCCGCCGGTCGTGCCGACATCTTCACGGCTTACAATGTCGTTTTGCGCAATTGCGCGTAATGACAACTCCAGATCACGTTGGCACAAACCCCGGCACTGACAGCGGCGCTTGCAACGGACCGCGGCTTTCACAAGTCCCCGCGCTACTCAAGGTTGGCCCGCAAATCTATGCGCGTCGTGGTCGAGGCTATCGGCCCGCGATGGATATTTGCCTGCGCATGCACCGCGCTGATGTGCGGCGCGCACGCGCAGCAACCGCAGGCTGGCTACCCCGCGCGCCCGATCCGCATCGTGCTCGGCATCGCGCCCGGCGGCGGCACCGACATCGTCGCGCGCGCGGTGGGGCAGAAACTCACCGAGCGCTGGGGCAAATCCGTTGTCGTTGATAACCGTCCGGGTGCGAACGGCGCGATCGCGTTTGATCTGGTGGCGAACGCCGCGCCCGATGGGTACACGCTCTACGTCGGCACGCTATCGAACGTGGCCTCCGCCACGCTGATCAAGGCGGTGAGCTACGACACACGCAAAGCCTATGCGCCAGTGGTGCAGATGACCACGCAGCCGTACTTGCTGATCGTGATTCCATCGGTGCCGGCAAAGACCGTGAAGGAGTTCATCGCCTATGCCAAGGCCAACCCCGACAAGCTCAACTACGCCTCGTCGGGCAACGGCACGATTTCGCACGTGGGCATGGAATTGTTCAAATCGCAGACCGGCATCAGCATTCAGCACATACCGTACAAAGGCGTGTCGGTGGGTCTCGTCGATATGATCGGCGGGCAAATTCATTCCATGCTCGGCAGCGCGCTGACGGTGTCGTATCACGTCAAGTCAGGCCGCCTGCGCCCGCTTGCCGTGTCGAGTCTCAAGCGCTCGCAGGCGTGGCCTGAACTGCCGACGATTGCCGAATCGGGCGTGCCGGGCTTTGAGGCCAGCAACTCGCACAGCCTGTTCGCGCCCGCGGGCACGCCAGCGGTGGTGGTGCAGATGCTCAACGAGGAAATCAACCGCATCATGCGCGAGCCGCAGATGACCGCCAAACTCGCCGCCGACGGCGCGGAAGCCGTGCCGCCGAACACGCCGGAGGAATTCCGCAAGATTTTCATGGCGGAACACGCGAAGTGGGAGCAATATTTTGGAAAATCGTCGAGTCAGAAGTAAACAGTAAATAAATTTTTAGCCACAGAGTATCCCAAACCCGCGCGCGGGTTTGGGATACTCTGTGGCAGATTCGGTATTGCAGTTCTCACGAACAAGGAGCACACCATGGTTAAACTCGAATTTTTCGATCCCTCCGGCGCGCTGGAAAAAGCCAAGGCGCATGCGCCGCGCCTGGATACGTTGAAGGGCAAGCGCATCGGCTTTGTCTCGAATGAACAATGGCAGGCGTATCGCATGCTGCCGCTGGTGAAAAGCATGCTCGAAGAAGATTATCCGGGCGTCGAGGTGCTGCCCATCGACCACTTTCCGCAAGGCAACACGCTGATTGGCAACGCCGAAGTCGCCAAGCTCGTCAAGGAAAGCGGCGTCGATGCGGTGATCGTCGGCAACGCCGCCTGAGGGGCGTGCTCCACTGCGTGCGGCCGTGCAGCCGCCAGAATCGAAGCGCTGGGCATCCCCACCGTCACCATCACGCGCAAGGATTTTGTCGGCGTGGTGAAAAATGCAGTGTCGGGTTTGAACGTCGAACCCAACGTGCCGATGGTGACATTCGCCATTGAAACTTTTTTACCCGACGCGGATTTGACGCCGTTAAAAGCGCGCAAGCAGGAGATTTACGACGGCCTCACGCGCGCGGAAGACAAAACCGTGAAGGCTGCCGCCAGCGCCATGCTCAGCGTGCAAGGCGCGAGCTACGAAGACGCACTCACCAAGGCGAATAATCTTTTCATCGCGAAAAACTGGGGCGACGGCCTGCCGCTGTGGCCGGCGACGCGCGAGCGCGTGGATTGGATGTTGCGCGGCACGCCGCTGCCGCGCACGCACGTCATCGGCAAGTTTCCGCCGCGCGGCGGCATCGTCACCGTCGAGGCCTGCGCAATTGCGTTGGCGATGACCGGCGGCCGGCCCGAATACCTGCCGGTACTGATCGCCGCCGCCGATGCGTTTCTCGATCCAACGCTGCGCAGCGAACTCGCGCAAGCGACCTCTGGCGCGCCGTTTCCGGTGGTGGTGGTCAACGGGCCGATCGCGCAGCAGATCAAACTCAATTCAGGCTTCGGCTGCCTCGGCCCCGATCCGCAATACCCGGCGGGGGCGAGCATCGGGCGCGCGCTGCGCCAGATGCAGCAAAACCTTGGCGGTGCGTTGCCTGGCACCGGCACCATGGCGCCGTGGGGCAACAATCGCTATAACAACATTGTGTTCGCCGAGGACGAAGAAGGCCTGCCCGAAGGCTGGCCCACGCACGCCGAGGAGCGCCACGGTTTTGCGTGCGGCAGCAATTCGGTGTCGCTGTTTTTCTCCACCGGTGCGAACAACATCGTGCGGCGCGGCGCGATGAAAGAAACGAAAGAGGAAGACGCGGTGCAGGGCCTGCATCGCATGGCGGGTTTTCTTGCCGTGCCGAGCTATCACTACCTGCACGGTTACGAAGAAGGCACGCCGGGCGCGATGCTGCTCACGCGCGTGGTCGCGGGTTCGCTCGCGTCGCTGGGCTGGAGCAAACCGAAAATTCGCGAGTTTCTCGTCAGCAACTCGCGCATTCCGCAAGAGCAGATCAAGCGCACCGGCGGGCGCGCGTGGATCGAAATCGCGCACGAACAATCCGCGCGCGACAGCATCGACATGGATCCGTGGCCGATCACCTCAAATGCGCAAAACCTGATACTCGTGGTCGCCGGCGGCGGGCATCCGACGCATGCATTCTGGCTGCAAGGCAACAGCCCCGCCGTCATCGGCCGCACGATGCACGTGCCGGAGACGTTTGATGCGTTGCTTGATGAAGCCGGGCGGGATTTGGCGGGTGGGTCGTAACAGGCGGCAGCGTGCCGGAAGCAGCCGGTGATATGTAATTCACTGTAGGTTCGCCAGAGGAACTGCATATGTATGATGTAACGAAAAGAAGGGCGGATGGGCGCGCGTATTCCATGTGCGCCGTGGTTTTGTGCTGCGCCATTTCATCCATCGCCAGTGCGCAGGACAAACCGGCGGGCTATCCGCTGCGGCCGATTCGCATCATCGTCGCGGTGCAGCCCGGCGCGGGCGGCGACTTGATGGCGCGCGCTGCCGGGCAGATGTTGTCCGAGCGTCTGGGGCAGAGCGTGGTGATCGACAACCGTCCCGGCGCCGGCGGACTCATCGCCACTGAACTGGTGACGCGCGCCGCGCCCGACGGCCACACCATCCTGAGCCAGGGCGAAACCGTGACGATACAGGCGGTGATGAAGCGCCTGCCCATCGACATCATGAAGGCGCTGGACCCCGTGGTCTCCACCTCCACGCAGCCATACGTTCTGCTTGCGCATCCGGGTTTGCCGGTGTCGTCGATCAAGGAATTGATCGCGTACTCGAAAAAAGAAACCGTCACCTACTCCGGCGGCGCAGGTCTCGCGGGCACCGTGCATCTGGGCATGGAGCGTTTTTCGATGTTATCCGGCGCAAGGCTTACATTCGTTCCCTACAAGGGCAGCGCGCCCTCGATCACCGCGGCCATGGGCGGCGAAATAAACCTCGCGGCGGGCAGTTCGATTGCCGCGACCGCCGCCATCCGCACCGGCAAGCTGCGCGCGTTGGCGAATCTGGGCCCCACGCGCATCGCGGCGTTGCCGGATTTGCCCACCGTGGCCGAACAGGGCTACCCCGATTTCAAGATCACCAACCGCTACAACCTCTATCTGCCCGCGGGCACGCCGCGGCCGATCACTCTCGCCATCAACCGCATCGTCGGCGAAGGCATGCACGCGCCGCAAATGGCGCAAAGGCTCGCGGGCGACGGCAGTCAGCCAGCCGAGCGCATGACGCCCGAACAATTGCGCGCCATCATAGAGCGCGAGTATGTAGAGATTGCGCAGGTGGTGAAGCAGCTTAATATCAAAATGTAGCGTGGGCGTGGTTTTAACGCTGCGTTGGGGTTGCTTCGTCACCCCAACCTACGAACTACTGTATACCGCTAATCAAGCGGCTCAAATGGGTCTTTGCAATCCTTAAGCCTCTGCACTTCGACATTTTCTAAGAGATTCCAAGCCCGCCAGGAATATTGAATTGGCACGAGGCGATTTCAAGCAAAGGACGATCGCCTTCAGCAACCCGAATTACTGCAACGCCGGTAGCAGGCGTAAAACTGTGAAGTTGTGATACCCACCGCCGGTAGGCATGTCGCCCTTGGAACTGTTTTTTTGTAATCCTCAATTTTGAATGCCACCCACCCATAACGGCACAATCCCATCGCAGCGAGTGAAATTCCTGGCCAAAGCCATTCGCGGTATCGAAGAGACACAAACGGTGATCGCCCTCTGAATTGAGCACTTCTCCACCGGAAATCAATCCTAACCGAAGCTCGCTTCGTGTCCCTGGGCGTAACACCGACTGCGGGTTGGAATCCGCTTGGTGTTCATTGGTTTCGCGGCGCAATACGTCTACGAAAAGGTTGTGACTGTCCGTCGTTAATTCAACCTCAAAATTTTCTGAATCGCGGAATCCGAAGGTACAGATTCGAATCGCTTCTACAAGATGCGCGTTTTTTTCATTACCTGCGGAAGGAGCAAGTTCCTCGAAATGCAAATAGCAGCGCTGAGAACGCTCTACTTTCCACACAGCTTCCCCTTGCGCTGAGCGCGATAGAATCAGCCGCAGGTGGTTCTCGAAACAGAGATATACCCGGCTTGGACAATTCAAGAAGCTCGAATTGTGTCGCGATAGCTTTTTTTGCCTCGGGTGAAATTCGAATTTGAATCACCGCGCCAACCCCAAATCCACCAGCACCGCTTTCATATCCGCGTAGTCCTTGTCGAGGTCCTTGCGGAACTGCGCGCTGGTGACAAAGTCATCCGACCAGTAGTTGCGCTCGAGTTCGGATTTCCATTCGGCGCTTTGAGAGGCCTTGCGCAGCGCGCCTTCCCAGAACGCTACCTGCTGCGTGGTGATGCCCTTCGGGCCCATGATCGAGCGCCAGCCGCCGTAAACCAGATTCACGCCTTGCTCTTTCCATGTCGGCACGCTGGCGAATGGGCCTGGCAGGCGCTTGTCCGCCGACACGGCAACCACGCGCAGGCGTCCGCTTTGCACGTGCGCGGCAACGTTGCCCGCCGCCGTGGTCACCAGTTCAAGATGCCCGCCCATCAGCGCGGTGACGCCCTCGGCCGCACCTTTGAAAGCCACGGCCTTGAGGTCACGCGCGCTGCCGCCGAAGGCCTTCATCAGCAAGCCCGCCGCGATATGGTTGTGGCTGCCGAGCGATGTCGCGAAACCGAGCGGCACGGCCTGCGGGTCTTTTTTCAGGCGATCAACCAGTTCCTTGCCGGTTTTGGTGGGCGAGTTGGCGTTAACCACGAACACCACGTAGTCGTTGAACAACGACGCGATCGGCGTGAAATCAAGATAACTCAGTTTGCCGGAGCCGACGATGTGGTTGGTCAACATCGCCGTGGTGCCCACCATCAGATAGTGCGCGTCGCCCGCGTGTTGATTCACATAATTGAACATGAGGTTACCGCCGCCGCCGGGTTTGTTGGCGACGGTGAGTGAGGTCGGCACCAGCTTCAAGTCGTTCAACAATTTTTCCACCGAGCGCCCGGTGCGGTCATTACTGCCGCCGGGCGCCGAGCCGACAACGATCTCGACGTTTTTGGTGGGCGCCCATTGCGCGTGCGCCATTGTCGCCAGGCATGCCAGGGCTGTTGCCAACGCTACGTGTAAGTAATTGCTTTTAAACATGTTTTTCCTGGTTGGCTATTTCGGCGTCAATCCTGGTTTTTCCCATCTTTATTACGTAGCCTGCGACGCGCTCGTTGCTCGAATTCCCGTATGCGTTTGCGCGTAGCATCCAGTGCAATGCCTAACTCGATTTGCTTAGTGGTGGGTGTCTTGTTTTGACCGGCGCCAATTAGTTTGAGAAAAATTCTTCTCTCTTTTGGAGGGAGAGATTTCCAATACTCCATCGCGTCAAACTGGACTTTCTTATCTGAGCTCATGCAAAGGACCCGAGTCTATTTCGCCAGCCCCACATCCTGCAAAATTCGTCTGTTGTCGGCGTAGTCTTTCTCCAGCTCCTTTCGGAACTGCGCGCCGACGGCGAAATCTTCGAGCCAGTAATTTTTTTCGAGATCGGCTTTCCAACCGGGGTTTTGCGACATCTGCCGCATCGTTTCCTCCCAGAACGCGAGTTGCGCGGGCGGCAGGTTGCGCGGGCCGAACACGCCGCTCCAACTGCCGGAGACGACATCGATGCCGAGTTCCGTCCACGTCGGCACGTGCGCGAGCGCGCCGCCAAAGCGCCGCGGCGTGGCCGCCGCCAGCACGCGCATTTTGCCGCCGCCCAGGTGCACCACCGAATTGATCGCGCCGAGGATCGCCACGTCGATGTGCCCGCCGAGCAGCGCGCTGATCGCCTCGGCCGAGCCTTTGAACACCACGACTTTCAGATCGCGCGGGTTGCCGCCCGCGGCGCGAATCAACATGCCGCCGCCGACATGACGGCTGTTGCCGAACGCGCTGGCGAAGCCGATCGACAACGACTGCGGCTTGGTCTTCAATCGATCGAGCAAATCCTTGCCGGTCTTCAGCGGCGAATCCGCGTTCACCGCGAACACGATGTAATCGTTGGTGAGCGACGCAATCGGCGTGAAATCCGTGTAGTTCATTTTCGATGCGCCGATGATGTGATTGCTGATCATGGTCGAACCGCTCAGCAGCAGATAGTGGCCGTCGCCAGGATGCGTATTGGCATAGGCCATCGAGATCGAACCGCCGCCGCCGGCCTTGCTCACCACCGTCATCGACGTGGGGATCAGCTTGGACTCACCGAGCGCTTTTTCGATTTCGCGCGCACGCTTGTCGTTGCTGCCGCCGGGTGCCGAGCCGTGGATGATTTCGACATTTTTTTGCGGCGTCCAGGTTTGTGCGTGCGCCGATACGTAGCAAAACGCGACCAGCAACGCAGCAAGCAAGCTTCCGCCATTCATCATCGGCCTCTCCAATTTACTGCCCGTAGGATGGGTTACACCCATCCTACGCGGCTAAGCACTCAGCGCCGCCCAATACGCATCGGCGCCAGCTTCCCGCATCGCACGTCCGAGCTTCATCGACCAATACACTTCATTGCCGAATTCCTCGCGCCACGCCAGTGCGCGCAAGGTGAAGTGATGCAACGCGTGCTCGTCGGTGACGCCGATCGCGCCATGCACCTGATGCGTGATCGCGGCGGCCTCGCGCGCGGCGTCGGCGGCTCGTATCTTCGCGGCGGCAACGGCGAGCAGCGTTTGATGCGCGGCTTCGACGGTGTTTTCGCCGGCGAGGCGTTCGACCACGCCCGCGGCCGACAGCGCCGCTGCGACAGCCGCGGCCACTTCGCCGCCGCAGCGCGCAAGCTCTTGCTGGATCGCCTGAAACTGCGCGATCTTGCGCCCGAACTGCGTGCGCTGCGTTGCATATTCGCAGGCGAGATCAAGCGCGTGTTCCAGCGCGCCACCGATCTGCACCGCGCGCAGCAAAGCACCCTGCGCGTGCAACGTCTCGCGCGTGATGGCCGTGGGCGCGGCAGCCAGCGCCGTCACGTTGTCGAGTACCACGTCGTCGCGCGCCTCGCTCGCGAGATTGCGGCCCGGCGTGATGCGCGCCTGCGCCGTATCGATGGCGAAGACGTGATTCTCCGCGATCAGCACGATCAGGCGCGCCGCGCGCGCATGGGGGATGCGTCTTAACCTGGCGGTGACGCGCCAGTGGGCGCCGTTCTTCGCGACGGCAATTTTGTCGTCGAGCGCCGGCGCTATTGTCAGCGGGCCGCGCGGCGCGTTCAATCCCGCGCTCGCCAGAAGCCAGCCCGCGAGCATGGTCTCGGCAAGCGGCACGGGTGCGGCGTGGCGCGCGGCGATGCGCAGCACGGCTGCGGCGTCGCACAACGTGCCGCCGGCGCCATCCGCTTCCTCGGGCACGCCCACCAGTGGCAGATCGGCTTTCTCAAGCTCGGCCCACAGCGCGGGCGACCAGCCGTCGTGCTTGGCGGCGTCGAGCAGTTTTTGCGTCACGTGGTCGGCAAACAGGCGCTGCGCCGTGTCGGCGAGCATGGCGCGGATGTCATCGCTCATTTCAGACTCCCCAGCAAGCGCCGCGCGATCAGCGTGCGCAGCACCTGCGTGGTGCCGCCGCGTATGGTCGATACCGGCACGCTCACCACGCACTCGGCGAGATAGCGCTCGAAGGTGTCGTCGGCATCCAGCGACGGCTCCACCGCCACCAGGAGCCGCGCTGCGTCGACGATTTCACGCTCGTAGAACGTGCCCATGTCCTTCACCAATGCCGCCTCGGTGCCGAGATCAATCGCGCCCTGCCGGCCCGATGAGGGATCGAGTGCGAGTGCTATCGCCAGCGACATGCGCCGCAGCGTCCATAGCCGCGCGGTGAGACGGCCCACCATCTCGTGCGCGCGTGCGTCGCCGGATTCACCGAGCCTGCGAATTAACTCCACCAGCAGCGGGAACGTGGTCATGAAACGTTCCGGCCCGCTGCGCTCCAGCGCAAGCTCGGAGGTGATCTGCTTCCAACCCTGCCCGATCTCGCCCACCACGTGCGTGTCGGGCACGAACACGTTGTCGAGGAACACCTCGTTGAAATGATGATCGCCGCTCATGAAACGAATCGGGCGCACGGTGACGCCGGGCGAAGATTTGAGCTCGACCAGCAGTTGCGACAGGCCCTGATGCCGGTCGCCGCTGTCCGGCGAGGTGCGGCACAACACAAAAAAAGCGTCGCACTTGTGCGCCCAGCTTGTCCATACTTTTTGCCCGGTGATGCGCCAGCCGCCGTCCACTTTTTCGGCGCGCGTGCGCACCGACGCGAGGTCGGAGCCGGAATTAGGCTCGCTCATGCCCAGCGCGAACGCCATCTCGCCGCGCGTGATCGCCGGCAGATATTTTTGCTTGAGAAACTCGCTGCCGTAACGCAGCAGGCTCGGCCCGGTCTGCCGGTCGCCCATCCAGTGCGCGGCGCAGGGCGCTGCGGCGGCGAGCATTTCCTCGGTGACCACGAAGCGCTCAAGATATGAGCGCTCCTGCCCGCCGTATTGCTTGGGCCAGGTCATGCCGATCCAGCCGCGCGCGCCCACCTTCTTGCTGAACTCCACGTCGAATTCAGTGTGTCCCAAATGCGGCGTGTAACTGCCCGCGGCGATTTCCTGCTTCAGAAATGCGCGAACCTCGCCACGCAGCTTGATGGCGGCGGGCGGCAATTCGAGTGCGGAAAAATCAATGTTCTCGAAGAACAAGGTAGCCTCCGTAACGTAGCTTCGATGGATGGCGGAGCGTTGAGCCGGCAGTTTAACGTAAGCCGCGCCCGGCTATGCCGACACCCAGTTCTCGACCCGCAACCCTTCAACACGCAAGAATTCGCGCTCGTTGTTAGTCACCAGTAGCCAGTCTTCCGCGCGTGCGTGCGCGGCGATCCACAAGTCGTTGTTGCCGATGGGCTGACCACGTGCTTGCAAGGCGGCTCGTATTCGGCCGTAATGTTCACCGGCGGTTTGCGGCAGTGGTGCGGGCTGGATGATATCCGCCAGCGCGCGGATGGCGTCCACGGCACGCTCGCGTGACTGGCTTTTCTCGGCGCCGAATTGCAGCTCGCCCAGCGTAATCACCGACATCGCCATCTCGTTGGCCGAGTGGCGGGCAAAGCGTTCGCGCAGCGCGGAATGCTTATGCTTGGCAATGTAGATGCAGATGTTGGTGTCGAGCAGATAACGCGCCGGCATCAGAGGCCTTCGCGCTCTTGCGGCAACGTATCGTCGCGGCCGTCCTTCATGAAGTCTTCGGGCAACTGCGTCAGCACATCGAAAATCGCATCGGCGCCGACGGGGTTTTCACGCAAAACGATTTCGTCGCCGCGGCGGAAAATTTCCACGCGATCGGATTTGATGCGGAACGCCTTTGGAAGCCGAACCGCCTGGCTGTTGCCGGACTGGAAGACGCGGGCGTAGGTCACTTGGATACCCATGAGCCAAAAGATATACGCACAGTATATACAATTATGAAGCGATGTCAATCCATAGAGATCTGAAACTAAAAACCATTTATAAACAAATACTTATGTAACTAGGACATTTGACAAGTATTGTCCGCAAACAGGCGCGGCAGCACCGATTAGTGGATTAGCGCAGCCTGCGTGATCACAACTTCGGCAAATTCGCCGCTTTCGCCAGCCGCACGTAAAGATCGATCTCCGAGCGTATGTGTTTCGCGAAATCTTCGGGCGAGCCGCCTTGTGGTTCGAGCCCTTCTAATTGATAACGGTCACGAATCTCCTTGCTGGCCAGCACTTTGCCGACTTCGGCGTTGAGCTTCACGATGATTTCGCGCGGGGTTTTTGCCGGCGCCATGAGGCCGAACCAGGTGGAGGCTTCATAACCCTTGAGGCCTTGTTCGTCGAACGTCGGCACCTCGGGTATCGCCGCGAAGCGCTTGGGGCTGCCGATGGCCACCGAGCGGATGCGCCCGCTCTTGATGTGCGGGATCAGCGCGGGCACGCCGCTGAAAATCATTTCGACGTGGCCGCCGATGAGATCGGTCAAAGCGGGCGCGTTGCCTTTGTATGGCACGTGATTAAGTTTGATCGCCGCCATGTGCACGAACAACTCGGCCGCCATGTGATTTGAGCTTGCCACGCCGGACGTGCCGTAATTGAGCTGCCCAGGCTTGGTCTTCGCCAGCGCGACGAGTTCCTTCAAATTTTTCGCGGGCAGCGAGGGGTGTATCGACAACACGTTCGCGCCCTTTACGCACAGGACGATGGGCAGCAGGTCGCGCTGCAAATCAAATGGCACCTTCGCGAGCACGGCAACGTTGATGGTGTTCGCGGCGCCGCCGAGCAGGATGTTGTAGCCATCGGGCGCGGATTTCACGATCATGTCCGAACCGATGTTGGTGGAGCCGCCGGGGCGGTTGTCCACCAGAAATTGCTGGCCGAGCGCTTCGGTTAACTTGGCGGCGATGGTCCGCCCAGTGAAATCGGTATTGCCGCCAGCGGCGAACGGCACGACGATGCGCACCGATTTTGCAGGGTAGGTTTGCGCGTGCGGCGTAAGCGCCGCTCCAGCTAAGAGACTACACATAAGCATTTGTTTATAAATCACTTTTTAGCCTCGTTTAGCAGGACGTCAGTGCGCGCCCAGCGCTCCAGGTTGTGCGTGAACGCGTCGAACACACGTCGCTCGTTGCCGCGCGAAGACGTTGAATTGTGCGGAGTGACAATAACGTTGGGCATGCTCCACAGCGGCGACGCGGCGGGCAACGGCTCCTGCTCGAACACATCGAGATACGCGCCGGCGATGTGGCCGCTTTGCAGCGCGGCGATCATCGCGGCTTCGTCGATCACTTCGCCGCGCGCGATGTTGAGGATGTGCGCGCCCTTGGGCAGCAGCGACAAACGCGCCGCGCTCATCAGCTTGCGTGTTTCAGGCGTGAGCGGACAGGCGAGCATCAGCCAATCAGCGCGCGGCAGCAGTTTGTCCAGTTGATCGGGCGCGTGCAGTTCGTCCACCGGATCGCCGGGCTTGCGTTCGCTACGGCGCACGCCAATCACCTGCATGCCCAGCGCTTTCGCCAGCCGCGCAAATTCCTTGCCGATTTCGCCAAGGCCATAGACCAGTACGGTCTGCTCCTTCAAATCGCGCGGTGAATCCTGCAAGCGCACCGGCGTCCAGCGCTGCGCGCGCTGTTCGCTCAGCCAGTGCGGAAAGTCGCGCGAGAGCATCAGCATGCCGGTCAGCGCCGTCTGTGCGATAGGCTCGGCGGTGGTGCCGGTGGAAGTCGTAAGCCGCACGCCGCGATTAAGCATCTCGGTGTAAATCGGATGATCCACGCCGACATTGAACACGTGCAGCCACTTCAGATTGGGGGCCTTGCGCACGGACGAAAAAAACTGCCGCGAGAAGTCCGGGAAAATATCCTGTGAGAAAAACGCGATCTCAATGCGCGCCACGTCGGCCTCGGAAAGCCGGGCATCCTTGTCGGCGGGCAGCGTGAGTATTTCCAGCGGCAGTTTGAGGCGTGTGACCGCCGCGGCGAGTTCGGTGCCGAACATCGCTTGGCAGGCGTGTGAGATTAACAGTGCGGGCATGGTGAGGCCGGAGAATAACTCATCGAAGAACCGGGGATTCTACCCGCACTTTGATAAGATTCGCGGCTCGGTAAACAAACTGCAACGGCTTCACCGCGGAGGCGCGGAGGCGCAGAGATTACGCAGAGAAAAAATTCACAGTCGTCTTTGCGTTTGCAGTTCTCTGCGCCTCCGCGCCTCTGCGGTGAATCTTTCGGTTTTTCTGGAGCTTGCCCATGAACGTCACCACCCTCGAACTCACCAAACAACTCATCGCCCGCAACTCGGTGTCGCCCGAGGACGCGGGTTGTCTCGATGTGCTGATCGCCATCCTCGAACCGCTGGGTTTCAAGTGCGAAAAAATCAGCATGGGCGGCGTCGATAACCTGTGGGCGCGGCGCGGCACGGCGAAACCACTCGTGTGCTTCGCCGGCCACACCGACGTGGTGCCCACCGGCCCGCTCGATCAATGGAAGAGCGATCCGTTCACGCCGACCATCAAGGATGGCTGGCTTTACGGGCGTGGCGCGGCGGATATGAAAACCTCGCTCGCGGCGTTCGTGGTGGCGATACGTGAATTCGTTAACGAACATCCAGATCATCCCGGCTCGCTGGCGGTAATGTTCACCTCCGACGAGGAAGGCCCGGCCATCGACGGCACCGTGCGCGTGGTCGAAGCGCTCGCCGCGCGCGGAGAAAAGCTCGATTACTGCATCGTCGGCGAACCCACGTCGGTTAAAAAACTCGGCGACATGATCAAGAACGGGCGGCGCGGTTCGCTCACCGGCATTCTCACGGTGAACGGCATTCAAGGCCATGTGGCCTATCCCGATGTGGCGCGCAATCCCATACACGAAGTCGCTTCGGCCATCGCCGAACTCGCGCAAACCAAATGGGACAACGGCAACGAGTATTTTCCGCCGACGACGTGGCAGATTTCCAACTTCAATTCGGGCACGGGCGCCAACAACGTAATTCCGGGCGCCGCGCATGTGCGCTTTAACTTTCGCCATTCCACCGCGAGTACCACCGAATCGCTGCAAACGCGCGTGGTGAACATTCTCGACCGGCACGGCGTTCACTACGATCTCGAATGGCGTGTGGACGGGCGGCCATTCTTGACCGCGCGCGGCGATCTGGTTGACGCCATCGCCAAGGCGATCAAGACGGTCACCGGCGTGGACACCGAGCTTTCAACGACGGGCGGCACCTCCGACGGCCGCTTCATCGCCGACATCTGCCCGCAGGTGGTTGAGTTCGGCCCCACCAATGCGACCATCCACAAGCTCAATGAATGCATCGGCGTGGATGAAGTCGAGCCGCTGCAAAAGATTTACAAGCAGGTGCTGGTGAATTTGCTGATCAAATAACGAACGCACCTCGTTACCATGAATATCGAGCGGTCAATGCTCGATATTCATGGTCATTGCTTATCGCTTGCGCTTCGGTTTTTGTGTCCGCGCCGGTGCAAACAATGCCGCGGCCTGTTCGCTTTCCGCCACCGCCGCAAGCGGCATCACGATGACACGTTCGCCAAGCGCGTATTGCTGCGCGCCGGGGTAGAGCACGGTGAGATGATCCAATCGCAAGTCTTCCAGCGCCACGCGCATCGAGGGCGTCATGCGCGGCGCATCGGCGCGCTTGAATTCGACGCCGAGCCGCCGCCCGTTTTTGAACATCAGCAAGTCGAGCTCCGCGCCCTGATAAGTGGACCAGAAATACGCCTCGTCGGGCTGCACGGCGGCGAGTGTTTCTTCAAGCGCGTAGCCCTCCCATGACGCGCCGGCCTTCGGGTGCGCATCCAGGTCATTGGGCGTGGTGATACCCAGCAGATGATGCAGGAGGCCCGAATCGCGGATGTAAATCTTTGGCGCCTTCACCTGCCGCTTGCCGAGATTTTCGTGCCACGGCTGAAGCTGGCGCACCATGTAAACGCCGGTGAGCAGATCAAGATAGCGGCGCACGGTTGACTCCGCCACGCCGAGCGAGCGCGCGGGATCGGCCGCGTTCCAGATTTGCCCGTGGTAATGCGCAAGCATGGTCCAAAAGCGGCGCAGCGCCGCCGCCGGGATGTTGACGCCCAGTTGCGGCAAATCGCGCTCCAGAAACGAACGCACGAATTGCGCGCGCCACACCGCGCTCGCGGCATTGCCGCGCGCGAGGTAGCTCAGCGGATAACCGCCGCGTTGCCAGTGACGATTGATTTCGCGCGCCCCGGTTTCGGCGAGCAAGAAGCCGCCAATCTCCATGATCTCGATACGCCCGGTCAGCGACTCGGACGCCTGCCGCAGCAGTGGAGGGGATGCGCTGCCGAGCACCAGGAACCGCGCGGGCAAGGGCTTCCGGTCGGCAAGCACACGCAGCACCGGGAATAAATCGGGGCGAAGCTGCACCTCGTCGATGATGACGAGGCCACGCAGGTTCTCAAGCGCCGTCATCGGTTCTTCAAGCCGGGAGACGCTGCGCGGGTCTTCGAGATCAAAATAGTTCTTGTCGCGCGCGCCGGCGGCGGCGCCAGCCAGCGCCCGGGCAAGCGTGGTCTTGCCGCTTTGGCGCGGGCCCACGAGCGCCACCACGCGGCTGCGCGCGAGCGCGGCGCGGATGCGGGCCAGCAGTGCGGCGCGGGAAATCATGAGAAACATCATACCATGAATATCGAGCGGTCATCGCTCGATATTCATGGCAGAAAGCAGGCGCCGTCCGGCGAACGCGGCGTGCGTGCGGACGTGGCGCTCGCGTTGCGGTACACATTGACGGGCAGCCATCGGTTGCAATAGTCTGCCGGCTACCGGCAAATTTGTTGCCGCCTCATCGTGAACATCACGTGAACACCACCAGGAACCGCATGAAAATCCGAATGCCCGCCATGCTGCTCATGGCATTTTCAGCGGCAAGTATCGTGCCGCTGTTCTTGTTCCTATCCCTGGCCACGACCGTTGCGCATGCAGCCGGTTGGCGCCCCGATAAAAACGTCGAAATTATCGTGTGGTCGGGTGCTGGCGGCGGCGCCGACCGTCCAGCGCGCGTGATACAGCGCTTGTTTCAGGAGAAAAAGCTGATCGACGTGGCGAGTTTTGTGATCAACAAGCCAGGTGCTAACGGCACGGTTGGCATGGTGTACATGAACCAACACGCCGGCGATGGCCATTTTCTGTCGATGGCCAACGCCACCCTGGTCACCAACCGCATCACCGGCGTCAGCCCCTTGTCGTATACGCACATCACGCCGGTCGCGCTGATCGCGCACGATTACATGGTCATCGCCGTCAAACCCGACTCGCGATTCAAAACGGCGCGCGAGATGTTCCAGCAGATGGCGAATGACCCGGCGTCCGTCACGGGCGGGATGAACAACCGCGCCGGCGCCGGCCACACCGCGCTGGGCAAGGCGGTCAAGGCAATGAATGGCGATCCACGCAAAATACGCAATGCCATTTTTAAATCCGGCGCCGAAGCGGCAATTGCCACGATGGGTGGTCACGTCGACTACGTGGTGACTACCGTACCCTCGGTTATCGCGCAGGTCAAAGCCGGGCAGTTGCGCGTGCTCGGCGTCGCGGCGCCGCAGCGGCTGCGCGGCGCGCTCGCCCATGCACCCACGCTCAGGGAACAGGGCATGGATTCAGTATCGTCAAACTGGCGCATGGTAGTCGGCCCCAAGGGCATGAGCGCGCCGCAGGCGCAGTACTGGGACGGCGTGATCGGCAAAATGGTGCAGACCGCCGAGTGGAAGGCCGAAATCGATGCCAGCCTGCAGGAATTCGTTTATCTAAACAGCCGCGATTCGCTCAAGTATTGCGAGCAGGAGAATCTGGACAAAGCGCGAACGCTAGCTGCGCTGGGGTTGAGCAAGCAGTAAAGCTGATATTGGCGGACGGCTTTGCGGCATCGGCCATATCGGCCATATCGACCGTACCGCGCAAGCGCGTTTTAACAGTGACGACGATGTGGTTGCCCCATTGCGACGCGATCGGGTTGTAGATATTCGCCACTACGGGCCGCTGCGACAAACAATTCTGTGTTACTGGCGGGCAGAGCGCCGGGCTTTTCATGCCGACCAGCAACAGCAATGGATTGCGGGCATCGGCGAACGAGGGTGGTTTCCGCAGATATTTCCGCCATATTATTACAACTAATAGTTTGTGTTATAGTTGTTTACAAACAGTTTATAACTTGTTATTATTATCCGCGTTAACTATCTATAACTTGTTTTACTTTGAAAAAAACACTTGTAAACCTGAAGGTTAGCCAAATTGATAAACGCTTGAACTTGTGGCGTGACATGGCTAATGAAATCCCGCCACGCGGCGGTTGGCTGCGCGCGATCCGCGAAGCGCTGGGCATGAGCGCCGCGCAACTGGGTGGCCGCCTTGGCATCACGCAGCAGGCGATCATGAATCTCGAACGCAGCGAGGAGGCTGGAAAGATTTCGTTGCACAGCCTACGGCGCGTAGCCGAAGCGCTCGACTGCCGCGTGGTGTATGCGGTTGTGCCGAATAAACCGCTGGCGCAAATGCAGCGCGAACGCGCGCTTGCGCTCGCCGACACGCTGATCCGCCCCGTGGCGCATTCGATGAAGCTCGAAGCGCAGGGGGTGAGCGAAACGGAAACCCAGCGCCAGCGTAATGAACTCGCCGACGACCTCATGCGCGGCAGTCCGCGCAAACTGTGGCGCTGAATCTCGATTATCCCGACGGCGCGACACCGCTTGCCGCCGAGGAATATGAAGGGTTGATTCCCACGCACATCTCGACGCGCGGCGAACTCAACGAATGGGAGTCACGCAATGTACTGAACGCCGAAACATGGCTGCTGGGGCAGCGGCGCAGGGATATTCTCACTCTCGACTTCGTGCGCCGCTTGCACAAGCGCATGTTCGACGAGACCTGGAAATGGGCCGGCATCTTCCGCCGCACCGAAAAAAACATCGGCGTCGATCCAGCACACATCGCGCCAAAAACCACGGACCTGTGCGAAGACATCAAGGTTCAGCTTACGCACAAAAGTTTGCCGCTCGATCAAATCGTGGCGGTGTTTCACCATCGGCTGGTGAGCATACATCCGTTCGCCAACGGCAACGGTCGGCACGCGCGCATGATGACCGACTTGCTGCTCATGCAAAACGGCGCGGCGCGCTTTTCATGGGGCGAAGATACCCTGATGACCGAAGGCGAGGTCCGCGGCCGTTATATCGCTGCGCTCAGAGCAGCCGACGCGCGTGACTACGCGCCGTTGCTTGCATTTGTCAGGTCGGGAAACGCCAGCAAGTAGAGGCGCTTACGCCAACCACGGCATCTTCGCGAAATGCCGCCGCTCAAACGCCTCGATCGCGGGTAACTCCTGCAACACCAGTCCCACGTCGTCCAGCCCTTTGAGCAGTCGCTCTTTGTAAACCGATTCAATGTCGAAGCGATAAGTCTTGCCGTCGGGGCCGGTGATGGTTTGTGATTCGAGATCGATGCTGATGCTTGAGCCGGGTTTTGCGTTGAGTTGTGCGCGCAGCACGGCGCAGTGTTCCTCGGCGAGTGTCGCCGGCAGCATGCCGTTTTGAATTTCGTTGGCGTAGTGGATATCGCCGAACGAGGGCGCGATCACCGAGCGGATGCCCCAGTCGAGCATGGCGTAGGCGGCGCCCTCGCGCGAGGAGCCGCAGCCGAAATTCGGCCCGGCGACGATGATGCCTGTCTTGCGCCACGGCGCTTGATTGAGGATGAACTCCGGCTTTTCCTTGCCGTCGGCGTCGAAGCGCATGTCGTAGAACAGCCAAGGGTCGTAACCCTGCTCGGCGGTGCGCAGCTTGCGCAGGTAGCGCGCGGGGATCAGCTTATCGGTGTCGATATTCGCCATGTCGAAGGGGGCTGCGACGGCGGTGAGTTGGGTGAAAGGTTTCATTTTTTAACCTCGAAAAATCTTAGCAACGGATTTCACAGATAAACACAGATTAACTTCAACTTCAGAGAAAAAATCTGCGTTAATCTGTGAAATCCGTGGCAAAAAAAGTTTTTCAAATCAACGTCCGCACGTCGGTCACATGCCCGGTCACCGCCGCCGCCGCCGCCATCGCCGGGCTCATCAAGTGCGTGCGCGCGCCCTTGCCCTGGCGGCCTTCAAAGTTGCGGTTGGATGTAGACGCGGCGCGCATGCCTGCGGGCACGAAGTCGCCGTTCATCGCCGCGCAGCCGGAGCAGCCCGAGGCGCGCCACTCCAGACCCGCCTCGATGAATACGCGATGCAGGCCTTCCGCTTCGGCATCGCGTTTGACCTGCGTGGAGCCGGGCGACACCCAGCCTTGCACTGTCGCCTTGCGGCCTTTCAACACCGCCGCCGCCGCGCGCAGGTCGTCGATGCGGCCGTTGGTGCAGGTGCCGATGAACACGCGGTCTATCTTGATGTCGGTCAACTTTGTGCCGGGTTTCAAATCCATGTAGCGCAGCGCGGATTCAGCATGCGCGCGTTTGTTCACGTCGCTGAACGATGCGGGGTCGGGAATCGCAGCACTCACCGGCAACGCTTCTTCCGGCGTGGTGCCCCAGGTCAGCGTCGGCTCTATCGCGTTGCCGTCGAGCGAAACTTCGCGATCGAACGCCGCACCTTCATCCGTCGGCAGCGCGCGCCACATCGCCAATGCGGCATCCCACTGCGCACCCTTGGGTGCGTACTCGCGGCCCGCGAGGTATTGGTACGTGATGTCGTCCGGCGCGATCATACCGGCGCGCGCGCCCGCTTCGATCGACATATTGCATACCGTGAGGCGGCCTTCCAGCGCCATTGCGCGAAACACGCTGCCCGCGTACTCGATCACGTGGCCGGTACCGCCCGCGGTGCCGATTTTGGAAATGATCGCAAGCACCACATCCTTGCCGGTGACGCCGGCGCCAAGGGTGCCGTCCACGGTGACGCGCAACGTCTTGGGTTTTTTCTGCCACAGGCATTGCGTGGCGAGCACTTGTTTCAATTGCGACGCGCCGATGCCGAACGCGTAGGCGCCCAGCGCGCCGTGCGTGGAGGTGTGCGAGTCGCCGCAGATGAGCGTGATGCCCGGCTGCGTGAAGCCGGTCTCCGGGCCGATCACATGCACGATGCCCTGCCGCGGATCGTTCATGCCGAAGCAGCGGATGCCGTGTTCGGCGCCGTTCACATCGAACAGCCGAATCATCTCGCGCGCATCGGCGTCGTCCACCGCGGCAATGCCCTGCTCGCGATTGCGCGTGGGCACGTAGTGATCGGCGGTGGCGAGATTCTGCCGCGGCCTGCGCACCTTGCGGCCTTCCTTGGCGAGCGCGCCGAACGCGTGAAACGCGCCGTCGTGCAGCAGGCTGCGGTCGATGTAGATGAGCGCCTCGTTGCCTTTGTCGACCACCACGTGTTGCGACCAGATTTTTTCGAATAGCGTTTGCATGTTGTCGCCTTTCAGAATCCATAAAGCCGTGCGGGATTATCCGCCAGCACACGGTTACGCGCCGCCGCATCGGGTATCCACTCCAGCAAGCGGCTGCACATCTCGCCATCGTTGGGCATCGGGCCCTCGTGCTTGGCGTGCGGCCAGTCGCTGCCCCACACCACGCGATCCGGATTCGCTTCGATGATGGCGTGCGCGAGCGGCGTGACATCCGGGTACGGCATGTCGTGAGAAGAAATCCGGTACGCGCCGGTGAATTTGCACCAGCAGCGCCCGCCTTTCATCAACCGCAGGAACGCCTGGAAGTTCGGATGGTTCACGCCCTTAGCCGCCTTCATGTAGCCGAAATGATCGATCACGTAATCGGTGGGAAAGCCGTCGAACATTTTTTCCAGATCGGGATAATCATCAACGTGCATCAGGAATTGCACGTGCCAACCCAGCGGCGCGATGCGTTGCGCGAGGCCGCGCACCAGATGCATCGGCAGCACGCCTTTTTCGGTGGCGACATCGACGACATTAAAACGTATGCCGCGCACGCCGAGCGCGTGCATGGCCTCGAGTTCGTTGTCGGCAATCGAGTCGTCAACCACCGCCACCGCGCGCCACTGGTCCTGCATCAACTTCAGATTGTCGAGCACAACCGAATTGTCGGTGCCATACGCCGAAGGCTGCACGATCACGCCGCGATCCACGCCCAGCGTGTTTGCCAATCGTTGCCAGCCGGCGGCCAACGCATCGGGTGGCGTGTAGATGCGCTTTTCGGAGTAGCCATACTTGGCCATCGGCCCGAACAAATGAAAGTGCGCGTCGCACGCGCCGCGCGGTAGCGTGAACAAAGGTTTCTTCGTGTGCGGGTCGGGGCCGGGGCAAAGAGGTGCGGCGGCGGTTGGGGAGAATTCCATAAGTATATGTTTTTAAAGGAGTTTTAACGAGTTCTTAATCAGTGCGAATGTTCGTGGCCTTCACCACGTTTCATGGGCGCTATTAACCTATCCGGCGGGCAGAACAATCGGTGCATCAATGAAAATTTGATACTTCTGATTCTTGGGCTTGTCGAGGTCTTCGGGCTTGACGTAAGTAATCGACGATTTGCCGAGCAGCTCGTGCGGCAGAATCATCACGCGCGCGAAGGCGGCAGGCGTCTTCGGCGCGACTTTAGCGTACACCGGATCAGGCCCGGCTTCGAACCACGGCTCCAGCGGTACATAGCGGTGCACGGTATTGTTGGTATGTATGTCGATGCCGCCCATCAGCAGACAGCGGATGCCGCCGCCCTTGTGGGTGTGCGTGAGCGCCTCGCCGCCCGGCGGAAACTCCACGCGGTCACAGCGCAACAAATACTCCGCGCCCGGATCAAGTTGCATGGGCGCGGTCAGTAACTTTGTGCTCGTCACGCCCTCGCCGGCCGCAACGTTATCCGGCGCACCCGCGCGCGCAAGCTCCCAACGCAGTAACCAGGTTCCGATATGGCCGGTCGCCACGATGTGCGTTTCGCCGGTGGCGTGAAACGCGCTGTTGCCGCCCAGCGCACCGTTGAAATTGCCGCAGCGTATGCGCAGCCCGCCGTGAATCACATAGACGGCGCGCACGCAATTGCCCGCGGGCAACTGCAACGCGGCCTGCGGCGCGGCTTCGTCTTTATAGATGGTGAGCTGGTAGTTCACAGTCCCGCCCGCTGATCCTCTGGCAACCCATATTTCTCTTCAAGCGCTTGTATCTCCGGCAGCCCCGCGATCTCGGTGAATTGCTTGAACGTCGCCGCGTGTGGACGAAGCCCGGCGATGGAGCCGGATTTTTTCAGTTCACGCAGTGCGTTCTGCATCGCCGGTATCGCCGCGAGTAGCACCCAGTTCGGGTAAATCGAAATCTTGAATCCGAGTTTGCCCAGTTCATCGGCCGGCAGATCGGGCGTCTTGCCGCTGGCCGCCATGTTGTATAACAGCGGCACGCCCTTGAAGCGCTTCGACACGATCTCGACTTGCTCGCGGCCCACCGGCGCTTCGATGAACAACACATCAGCACCCGCTTCGCGGTAACGTTCGCCGCGCTCCAATGCCGCTTCCAATCCTTCGATGGCAATCGCGTCGCAGCGCGCGATGATGACAAAATCCTTGTCGCGGCGCGCGTCGCACGCGGCTTTGATCTTGGCCACCATTTCCGCCGTGGGGATCACGCGTTTGCCCGCGAGATGTCCGCAGCGCTTGGGCCACGCTTGGTCTTCGATGTGCACGCCGGCGACACCGGCCTTTTCGTAATCGCGTATCGTGCGCCGCGTGTTGATCGGGTTGCCATAACCTGTATCCGCGTCGGCGATCAGCGGCAACTCGGATGCATCGACGATGCGGCTGGCGTTGTCGATCATCTCGGTGGCGGTAAGCAAACCCACATCCGGCATGCCCAGCCGCGTCAAGCTGGTGCCGAAGCCCGTCATGTAAATCGCTTCAAAGCCTTCGAGTTTTACCAGGCGCGCGGCGAACGCGTCGGCGACACCGGGCGCGACTATGCAACCGGGTTGGGCAAGCAGCGCGCGCAGGCGCGCGGTGGCACGTTCAGTCATTATTTTCTCCGTGGGGTGGAAACGAGAGCATACAAGGCGGGATTTCAAACTCGCCTCGAACTATAATCGTTTGCATTATTCCCCGATACAGCCTGCGGCAATCGCACATGAGTGAATCAGCGTTGTGGAAATTTTCGCTGCGCTTCTACGCCAGGCCCGGCGTTGCGCACGCGTGCATCGAGTTGCAGGACGCTGCGGGCATTGATGTTAACTTATTGTTTTTATTAATGTTTTTTTCCGAGTGCGGGCGCAGCGTTACAGGCGATGACGTGGCGCGCATCGATGCCGCGATCGCGCCATGGCGCAACGAAGTGGTAAAGCCGTTGCGCGCGGTGCGGCGCAAGCTGAAAAATGAACTGGGGGTGCGCAATAGCGAGGCGCTGCGTTCGGATGTGAAGCGCATCGAACTTGAATCCGAACGCTTGCAGCAAGAGGCGTTGTTCGCGATGTTCCCCGCCGCGAGCATGGGAACAGCCGCGCCACGCGAGGCGACCGTGCGCGCGAATCTCACGGCGTATGCACAATATCTCGGCGGCGCGCCGCAAGCGCCGCTCGACGTGGTGTTGCGGGCGTTTCTCGCGATGTAATATTCGCTTCTTGACAGTTCAGTTGCGTGAAGCCGACATTTACTTTATGAAAAATATTTTTCTTCGAATTTTCGGGGCTGCTCTTTTGTTTTGTGCCGCGGGGACAGCGGGCGCGCAAGTTTTTCCCGATCGTCCGCTGCGCATCATCGTGGCCTTTTCGACGGGCACCGCTGCGGATATCGTCGCGCGCCAGATCGCGCAGAAGCTCACCGACAGTTTCGGCAAGCAAGTCGTGGTTGAAAACCGCGACGGCGCCGCCGGCACCATCGGCGCGGGGCTTGCGGCGCGCGCCACTGCCGACGGCCACACCATGCTGATCGCCTCGCCTTCGATCATCGTCAGCCCCTTGCTGATCAAGAACCTGCCATATGATGTGTCGCGTGATTTTGCGCCCGTGGCATTCATGGCGACGTTTCCCACGGTGCTGGTGGTTGGCGCGCAGTCGAAAGCGAATTCGGTGAAAGATCTGCTCGAGTTGGCTAAAGCTAGCCCCGGCAAACTCAATTACGCCACCGCCGGGCGCGGCACCGCCAGCCACCTGAGCGCGGAACTCATGCGCTCGATGACCGGCGTGCGCATCGTCGAAGTCGCCTATCGTGCCACCGCGCAGGCGTTGAACGACACGATCTCGGGCGAAGTCGCGATGTATTTTCCCAATCTTGTTTCGGCGCTGCCGATGATGCGCAGCGCGCGCCTGAAGGGGCTTGCCGTCACCAGCGCGCAGCGCTCGCAGGCCGCGCCCGATATCCCCGCGCTGGCCGAAACGCTGCCCGGTTACGAAGCAGCAAGCTGGTATGGCATCGTCGTGCCCGCGCAAACACCGAAACCGGTGATCGCGAAACTGCACGCGGAGATCAACAAGGCGCTGCAGGACGCCGAGGTGCGCAAACGCCTGCTCGGGCTGGGCGGCGACATCGTCGCTGGCGGCCCGGATGATCTTGGCAACGCCATGCGTGGCGGCACGGCGAAATGGGGCAAGCTCGTGCGCGAGATCGAAGCGCAGGGCAGGTAACTTCAAGCTCAAAGGCTGTTGACACAGATGAACGCGGATTTACGCAGATGTACGCAGATGCTCCCGTAGTTAATCTGCGTTAATCCGCGATATCCGTGTCGAAGGTTTGTTTTTGAATTTTTGATTAAAGGAAAAATCATGGCGCTCGGACCGCACAAAATCGAATATGACGTAATCAAAGGCTGGGAACAACTGCCGAATTCGGACTACGCTTTTGTCGAAGTCGCCGGTGTGGCGTGCGACTCCAAGGATCAGGTGTACGTGTTCAATCGCGGCAAGTATCCGATCATAATATTCGACAAGGAAGGCAAGTTTCTCAACGCTTGGGGCGCGGGTGAATTCGTCGGCCCGCACGGCATCTTCATCGACCACCAGGATTTTCTGTGGCTTGCCGATGACAAAAACCACGTGGTGCACAAGTACACCACCGACGGCAAAAAAATCATGACGCTGGGCGAGCCGGGCAAGGCGGCCGATACCGGCTACAAAATCGGCGTGAGTCCGGTCAAGCGCGCGGCGGGGCCGTTTCACCGCGTCACCAACGTCGCGGTGCTGCCAAGCGGCGACATGTACATTGCCGACGGCTACGGCAACGCGCGCGTGCACAAATATTCCAAGGAAGGCAAGCTGCTGTTCTCGTGGGGCGAGCCGGGCAGCGGGCCGGGGCAATTCATTCTGCCGCATGGCATCGCCGTCGATAGCGCGGGCCTGGTCTACGTCGCCGACCGCGAAAACTCACGTGTGCAGATTTTCAAACCAGACGGCGAATACCTGCGCGAGTGGACGCAATTCAACCGTCCGTACGATCTGTTCATCGACGATCAGGACATGATCCACATCGCCGAAGGCGGCTTTCACAACTACATGATGAAGCGCTCCGAAGGCCCGCTGCCCGCGCACGACCAGACGATGATCTACCCGCCGTGCGGCCACTCGCCCATCGCGCGGGTTAGCGTGGTTGACCCGGATCAAAAAATCTACGCCCAAGTCGGCGGCGAAAACCCCGTGCTGCCGGGCAACTTTGTAGCGCCGCACGGCATCTGGGCCGACAAGCAAGGCTCGTTTTATGTGGGTGAGGTGATTGTGAATGCCGGCGCGGTGAAACGCATGGCGCCGCTGAAGCCGGCGGGGTTTCAGAAGTTTCGGCGCAGAGCGGGTTAGTGGGCGCTCGCCTTGGGTAGTCAAAAGCGGCCATTAAACAGGCCAGTTACTGGTATAACTGTGAAAATATGTGTTTATAACTAATTGTTTTCAATCATTATATATTATACTATTTGTGGCCATACAACCGGCCAAAAATAGCATGAATTCAGGCGCGCAAGCACTCCCCGATCGCGGCGAATCTATCAGCCGCATGGAGCCTTTGCTGTTCGCCGAAGGCTCGCGGCATCGGGCGGTGCTCACAGATTTATCCCTCGAACTCACGGCAAAGGCTGCGGGGTTTCGCTGCGGTTTGCCGCCCGGTTTGCTGGCGCCGCTGGCCGATCTTGTGCGCGCGATGAACTGCTACTACAGCAATCTCATCGAGGGCCACGACACTCATCCGGTCGACATCGAGCGTGCGTTGAGCAGCGATTACAGCGCCGACGCGCAAAAGCGCAATCTGCAACTCGAAGCCCGCGCGCACATCGCCGTGCAAGCGTGGATCGACACCGGTGGCCTTGCCGGCCAAGCCGCAACCCAGCACGCGGTGCGCGAGGTACACCAGCGTTTTTGCGCGCTGCTGCCCGCCGAGTTGCTGCGCGCGAATAACCCCGACACCGGCGAGACGCTGGATGTTCAACCCGGCGAGTGGCGCACGCGCGATGTGCGGGTTGGCTTGCATGTGCCCGTTAGCCCCGGCGCAATACCGCGTTTCATGCAGCGCTTTGAAGAAGTTTACGCGCCGCTGGGCAAATCAGAGGCCATGCTCGCCGTTGCCGCCATGCATCACCGCTTGTTGTGGATACACCCGTTTCTCGATGGCAACGGGCGCGTCGCGCGGCTTACCTCGCATGCGCAACTTTTGCACTTGCTCGACACCGGCGGCGTGTGGTCGATTGCGCGCGGGCTTGCACGCAGCGTCACGCGTTACAAGGAACTGCTCGCCAACTGCGATCTGCAGCGCCGCAATGATCTCGACGGACGCGGCAATCCGAGCGAGGAAGCGCTGGCGGAATTCACGCGCTATTTTCTCGAAACCTGCCTCGATCAAATCGCCTTCATGGAAGAGTTGATGCAGCCCGCGCGCCTGCGCACGCGCGTGCTGCTGTGGGCCGAGGAGGAAACGCGCCTGGGCACATTGCCGCCGCGCGCGGGCCGCGTGCTCGAAGCGATCCTGCTACGCGGCGAACTGCCACGCGCGGATGCCGCCGCGTTGCTCAATGCGCCCGAGCGCACCGCACGCCGCGTCACCAGCGCGCTGCTGCAACAAGGCATACTGACATCCGCCACCACGCGCACGCCGCTGCGCCTGGCTTTCCCTGCGAGGCTGGCGGGGCGCTGGCTGCCGGGCCTGTTTCCCGATAAAGTGGGGTAGGCCGATGTCCACAGGCGTTTGGGCATGGATTCTTTGCATGAAGTGCGCACCTCACCAACACCGTCGTTCCCGCGCAGGCGGGAACCCATAACACCGTGGCCAAGAGTAGCTACGTATACATGCTGGCAAGCGGTCACTATGGCACTCTTTATACACGACGACATGCACTCCGCCATCACCCGCGAAAAGCAAATCAAGAAATGAAACCGTGCGTGGAAGATCAAATTGATACAGGAGCAAAATCCACCCTGGCGCGATCTGTACGCCGAAGTGGTAGGGTAAGGGTGTTATGGGTTCCCGCCTGCGCGGGAACGACGGTAATTTAAGTTTTCGACAACTTGGATATTTGGAAAGAGAGGAATACGAATGGGCAACAGCGTGCAAGACAAAGTAGTCGTGGTCACTGGTGCTGGCGGCGGCATCGGCCGCGAGATGGCATTGGCGATGGCCGCCAACGGCGCGAAGGTGGTGGTCAATGACATCGGCGCCGGGCTGGGCGGCGAACTCAGCGCCGACAGCGCGGGCGCCGCGCAAAAAGTGGTGAATGAAATCAAAGCCGCGGGCGGCGTTGCTGTCGCCAACACCGATTCGGTTTCAACCTGGGCCTCCGCCGAGCGCATCATTCAATGCGCGGTTGATACCTTTAGCCGCATCGACGGCGTGGTTAACAACGCCGGCATACTGCGCGACCGCATTTTTCACAAGATGAGCGAGGATGACTGGCGCTCGGTGATCGCGGTGCATCTGGATGGCGCGTTTTTCATGAGCCGCGCGGCGGCCAACCACATGCGCGCGCAAAACAGCGGCGCGTTTGTGCACATGACTTCAACCTCGGGCCTCATCGGCAATTTCGGCCAGGCCAACTACAGCGCGGCCAAGCTCGGCATCGCGGCGCTCTCCAAAAGCATCGCGCTCGATCTGGGCCGCCACCGCGTGCGCTCGAATTGCATCGCACCCTTTGCATGGAGCCGCATGACAAGCTCCATCCCCACCAACACCCCCGAAGAAAAAGAACGCGCCGGGCAACTGCAAAAAATGGAAGCGCGCAAGGTCGCACCCATGGCCGTGTTCCTGGTGAGCGACGCCGCCGCCGAAGTAACCGGCCAAATCTTCGGCGTGCGCGCCAACGAAATCATGCTGTTCAGCCAGCCGCGCCCGATACGCTCGGTGCATCACACGCCCGAGTGGACGCCCGAAGCGATTGCGCAAGTGGCATTGCCCGCGATGCAACGGCAGTTTTATCCGCTGGAACGCTCGCCGGATGTAGTATCCTGGGATCCGATTTGAATCTGCGGCTACTTGCGGCGGTTGCGCTGGCCGCGCCAGCGGCGCTGCATGCGCAAACGACGCCGACAACGGCGGGCTACCCAAGCAAGGCTGTTCGCATCATCGTCGGTTTCCCGCCCGGTGGCGGCACCGATAAATTCGCGCGCCTGATCGGCCCCAAGCTCTCGGCAAGTTTCGGCCAACCAGTGGTCATCGATAATCGTCCTGGCGCGGGCGGCATCGTCGGCAGCGAACTCGTTGCGAAATCCGCGCCCGACGGGCACACCGTGCTCGTCACCACCAGCGGCTACGTCATTACCGCCGCATTGCATGCGAAGCTGCCGTTCGATCCGGTCACGAGCTTGGCGCCGGTAACGATGTTCGCAACGACGCCCAGCGTGCTGCTGGTGCATCCTTCCGTGCCGGCAAAAAGCGTGAAGGAGCTGATCGCGTTTGCGAAGCTCAATCCGGGGCGGCTCAACTATGGCTCTACCGGCAACGGCTCGCCGTACCACATCGCCACCGAGATGTTCAAAAGCATGGCGGGTGTCAACTTCGCGCACGTGCCGTACAAGGGCGCGGCGCCCGCGATCATCGCCGCGCTGAGCGGTGAGGTGGCGCTGGTGTTCGCCAACATCGTGTCCGGCCTGCCGCACGCGCGCAGCGGGCGCATGCGTGCGCTCGCCGTAACGCCGCGCACGCGCTCACCCATTGCGCCGGAACTCCCCACCATGGCGGAAGCGGGCGTGCCCGGTTATGAATTCACCACATGGTTCGGCGCGCTGGTGCCGTCGGGCACGCCGCAAAACATCGTGCAACGCCTGCACGGTGAAATCAAGAATGCCGTGAATGCACCAGAGATACGCGCGGCGTTCATCGCCGATGGCGCGGATACACATGACACGACGCCGGAGGCGTACGCGCAAATCATCAAGGCAGACATTCAGAGTTTTACCAAGTTGGCGAAGCGGGTGGGGATGAGTGTGGATTGAGAGAAACTGCGCAGCGGCGACAGGTTGCGAATAAGGTAGCACTTTAAACAGCGTCTTGATGCAAGCAGGCTTGAAGGAGTGAATATGCGCTACATGGTGACTATCAAAAAGGCCCGACAAGTCTCGGAGCGTTCGTGCCCGATTTGCCGGGCTGTATTGCTGCGAGCGAAATCGAAGCTCGGGAGCTTTTTCACGAGGCGATCCAGTTAAACTTGGATGATTTGCAAGTCGGCGGCGAGTCCGTACCAGACCCTGTTTTGAATAGTGCTTTGGATTAATGAGATCGCACTTCTTTAGCGAGACATCGTAAACGCATTACGTTACCTCGTTGATCGAAATTGACTTTCACTTGCCAAGTTGGTACAAGTAGTTTTAAATTGCCATCCGAATCTGAAAAACCCAATCAACTCATATAGTTAGCGGCATGATTCGAGAAACTATTTCATTCTAATGTTGTCTACTTCACACCCCTGCTGATGCGCACGGACGAGCCACTTCCGGACTTTACTGCGCCACCCGTAAACGAAACTGCGATTTCAATACAGTTCGTGCCGATCGCGAATTTTGGCGTGCCGCATTATGGGTTGTATTGGAAATTACTGCGAGAAGAGTTTCCCAATTATCAAGTGCAACCGCCGATAGTGAACGTTACTGAACAATTCGACGTTCCAGTGAGGGTGCCGAGACTGGGATTGCAGTTTGTTATGCAACCTGAAATGCGTTGCTGGTATCTAGACGCTTCGGGAAATCGACTATTGCAACTACAAAACGACCGGTTTGTACACAATTGGCGGCAAGTATCAGGAAATGAACCTTACCCTCGTTTTCCTAAAATTCGCGAAATGTTTCTGGCTGAATGGACTCGCTTTTGCGATTTTTTGAAACAAGAAAATCTGCCTCAACCACAAATTAACCAATGTGAAGTTACGTACGTGAATCACATCGAATATTACAAGGGCTGGGACGGCTATGGTGATCTCGGAAGCGTAATTGCCCCATGGTCGGGAAATGCATCGGAAGGATTTCTACCCAGTCCTGAAAAAGTGAACATGGAAGCGCACTATCGTTTGCCTTCCAATTTAGGAAGACTACATATTGCAGTCGAGCCGGTGGTGCGTGGTCGCGATACCAAAGAAGTACTTCAAATCACGCTAACGGCCAGAGGCGCGCCAGTATCTTCTGCACAAGAAGACGTGTTCAATTGGATTGATCTTGGTCGGAAGTGGGTGGTGAAGGGGTTCTGTGACTTTACTGCTGCGAAAATGCACCAAACTTGGGGAAAGACATCATGACCGCTATCACAAACACCGCAGTACCAACGATGGGTGCTCGGCATTCGTACAGAGGAACTAGCAGCCCAATTTGGGGAAGTTATTTCAACGTTAGCGGGCTTAGTGAAGATCAGGTCAAGGCCATTCAGAAAATTGCTGGGTTCGAGCAGCTACCAATGAATTGGGATAGTTATGGAAGCCGTCGTGTTGCGGATGCGGTCATAAGAAATGCCATCGACTTAGTAATGACCACCTTTGATTTGGGGCCTGTGCCTCGAATACTTCCCGTATCTGGTGGCGGCGTTCAGTTCGAATGGGAAAAGGGCGAAAGGGAATTAGAAATTGAAATTCTGCCCGACTTAAGAATTGAATATTTGTTGGCTGAAAACGGAGAGCCTGTGGAGCCGCGAAGGGATTTCAAGTCGATAGACGATCTTCTGTCTTGGCTAATTTATGGTCACTAAGAGCATTTCTGCCATACGATGGCCGAGAAGGATCACCCGGATGACGAGTCCATCGCGAACGACGAACTCTTGTATCTACGAATTTTTCCAGACCCAGATTCACTTCAACTGAGGGAACTTGGGGGCGGGTACCGACCGTCGTCCGGATCGTTAAAGCGGAACGGACAGGCGCTATCTGTGGATTTGGGATCCTTATCTACCCCGGAGCAGACGCGAGATCGCGATACCAAATTCCCGTTTCACGTCGCTGCGTTTACCGCAGGAGTCGCGCGACTTGCCGGTTGTAAAGTCGTGCGCGCGCCTGAACCCGACAACCCCGCACATGGCTTAGTAATCGGGAATCACGAACGAGATGATGGCTCATTGAATAAGGGCCAAATTAGGAAAATATCTCGCCAAGCGATAATTGTTCTGGTAAATCCACTTGCAGTTAGTGGCGATAAGTAGTTGATGGGACAAGGGCTGACCGCTGTGTTGATATGCAAATCACCCACGTCGAATCCTAAGTCGAGCGCACAAATCCCCCGCACGAGTCCGGCACATACGCCGGTCAGGAGAGCTCGAAGTTCCTGCGTTGCCACGTAACGGCCGCCAACGCGGTTGTCGGGTGAAGCTGTGACAGCCTGCTTTCTCGCCGCCCTGGTCGCGAGATTGCTCAATGGCGGCATGCTTGAGGTGCATGGCGCGCACGTGGCGCTGAAGGCGCGCTTTGCCACGCACCCCGACTTCCGCGACGGCAAGCTCCACGTGCCGGACGCGCCGGGGCTGGGGTTTTCGCTGAAGCCATGTTAATTTCCGCCTTCCCCCAAACTCTTCAGGATTCACATCATGGCCGACCGCCGCTTTCCGCTCATCCCCGTCGAGAACCTCACCGCCGACCAAAAAACCGTTTACGACGCGATCAAAGGCGGGCCGCGCGCCAAATTGGCGAGCTTTAAAGCCGTTACCAAGCCTGAGCCGATCGGCGGGCCGTTCAACATGATGTTGCGCAGTCCCGGCATCGGCAACATCGTGCAGTCGCTGGGCGGCGAAATCCGCTTCAAGAGCGCGATTCCGGCGAAGCTGAACGAGTTCGCGATCATGGTGACCGCGCGCTACTGGACGTCGAACTACGAGTGGCATGCACACTGTCGGCTCGCGCTCGAAGCCGGGCTTGATCCGGCCAAGGCGAAGGATGTCGCCGAGAACCGCCGCCCCGCCAACATGGATGAAGACGAAGCCATCGTCTACGATTTCTCGCACGAACTGCACCATACCAAGCAGGTGAGCGACGCCAACTACAAGCGCGTGCTCGACCGCTTCGGCGAGCGCGGCGTGTTCGATCTGATCGCGGTCAACGGCTACTACTCGCTGATCTCGATGGTTCTGAACGTGGATCGCGTGCCGCTGCCCGACGGCGTGCCGCTGCCGTTGAAATAATCACGAGGAGTCTCCATGAAAATCGCCGTCATCCACGACTACGCCGATGTGTTTCGCACCACCAGACATTTCGCGAAACTCGCCGCGCACGAGGTGGTGATACACAACGACGCCTACGTCGACGCGAACCGCGTGGTGGCGCAGGTGAAAGGTTTTGACGCGGTGCTGCTCACGCAACAACGCGTGCCGATCACGCGCCAGATTGTCGAGCAGTTGCCCGGCCTCAAGTTCATTTGCCAGACCGGCCGCAACGTTTATCACCTCGATGTCGCGGCGTGCACCGAGCATGGCATCACCGTGTCGGCGGGGCGTTTGTCCAGTGGCGGCAGTCCATATTCAACGACGGCGGAGCTGGCGTGGGGGTTGATTCTTTCATCGCTGCGGCAAATTCCGTTCGAGGTCGAGAGCTTCAAGCAGGGCAACTGGCACTCCACCGTCGGCACGCGGCTATTCGGCCGCACGCTGGGCATTTATGCGTTCGGTCACATCGGAGCGGCGGTGGCGCGTGTAGGGCGTGCATTTGGCATGAAAGTTGTGTGCTGGGGCCGCGAGGGTTCGATCGCGCGCGCGAAGGCCGAGGGTTTTGAAATTGCAGCCTCGCGCGAGGCGTTTTTCGAGAACGCGGACATCATCAGCCTGCATCTGCCCGGCAACAAGGCCACGCGCGGGCTGATCACCGGCGCCGATCTCGCGCGCATGAAACCCACCGCGTTGCTGGTCAACACCAGCCGCGCGCCCATCGTCGAGCTGGGTGCGCTGGCGGCCGCATTGCAAAAAGGCCGCCCCGGTTTCGCGGCGGTGGATGTGTATGAAGACGAGCCGGTGACGGGTGCCAACCATCCGCTGCTGAAACTGAAAAACGCGCTGTGCACGCCGCATCTGGGTTATGCCGAGCGTGGCGGTTATGAGTCGATGTATGCGACAGCGATTGAACAACTGCTGGCCTTCGCCGAGGGCAAGCCGGTTGATGTGATCAACCCGGAAGTCGTGGGCAGGAAGTAGCACACAACAAAATTACCACGGCAAAGCGTCGTTCACTTGAGGATTCCATGCAACACAAATTTTTATCGTTACTAACGGTTGCCGCCGCCGCATCAGTCGTCGCGCCGTCAAGCAACGCGCAAGCGTTTCCCACCAAACCCATACGCTTCATCATCCCCACCGCGGCGGGCGGCGGTTCGGATCAGATCGTGCGATTTCTAGGCAATCGCTACAACGCGGCATGGGGGCAGCAGATTGTTGTCGACAACCGCCCGGGTGCGGGCATGGTGATCGGCATCGATATCGCATCCAAGGCCACACCCGACGGCCACACGCTGGTGCTGGTGAATCCGTCGCACGCGATCAACGCCACGCTGATGGCGAAGTTGCCCTACGACCCGATCAACGATCTGATACCGATATCGGTGGTGGCGATGCAGGCGTTCGGGCTGGTGGTGCCCAATTCGCTGCCGGTGAAAAGCGTGAAAGAGATGATCGCGTACGCGAAGTCAAAGCCCAAGGATCTGTCGTTCGGTTCGTCGGGGCCGGGCTCGGCCTCGCACCTCGCGGGCGAGATGTTCAACGGCATGACTGGCACGCAGCTCACGCACATCGCCTACAAGGGCACCGGGCCGGTATTGACCGATCTCATCCCTGGCCGCGTGCACATGTATATCAACCCGATGCTCGCTATCATCAATCAGGTGAACGCGGGGCAGATACGCCTCTTGGCGGTGACGTCGCCCAAGCGCGTGGCTTCACTGCCCGATGTGCCCACCATGACCGAAGCCGGCGTGGCGGGCTACGAAGCGACCTCGTGGTACATGGTGCTCGCACCGGCGAAAACGCCAGCGCCCATCATCAAGCAGGTTCACGCCGAGACGGTGAACGCGCTCAAGCAGAAAGACATGCTGGCGATGCTCGACAAGGGCGGCACCGAGCCGGTGGGCAACACGCCCGCCGAGGCGATGGTATTCCTCAAGGCCGAAATCGCGCGCTGGGGCAAGGTCATCAAGCAGGCGGGTATCAAACAGCAGTAAGCAAGGGCGCGCTACAAAAATATCAATAAAACAATTAGTTACGTTCGCGCCACCGGTTGCACGCCTTGCCGCCGCGCGCCCCAGCGCGCAAGCATGGCGTGCAGTTCCTTGATATTGATTGGCTTGGTCGCATAGTCGTCCATGCCGGCCTTGAGGCAGTTGCCGCGGTCTTCCACCGATGCCGCCGCAGTCATGGCGATCACCACGGGGGCAGGCGTGTTTCGCGCGCCGTTCGAGCCGCTGATTCCGCAGTGGAGTTGCGTGCCATTCAATGATTTAGGACAATTGGAAAATGTGTGTAAAAACAATGACATAGCCGCGGTCGTCATAGAGCCGATCCAGGTCGAATCCGGCGTGCGGCAGGCCAGCGATGATTTCATGCAAACGGTACGCGCGTGTTGTGATCGCAGCGGCGCATTGCTGGTGCTCGACGAAGTGCAAACCGGCCTGGGACGCACCGGGAGCGCATTTGCGTTTCAACAGTGTGGTGTCACGCCCGATGTGATCGCGCTCGCCAAGGCGCTGGGCGCGGGCGTCGTGCCCATCGGCGCCACGCTCGCGCGTAAGGGCTTGTTTCATCGCGCCTACGGCAGCTATGAGCGTTGCGAGGCGCACAACTCCACCTACGGCGGCAACGCGCTGGCGTGCAGCGTGGCGCTGGCCGCGGTCGATGCGATGCTGGAACCGGCATTGCTCGCGAATGCACGCACGCTGGGCGAGACCCTGGCTGCGTTATGCAATGAACACCTGCGCGATCACACATTGGTCAAAGGCTGGCGGTTCCACGGCTTGCTGGGCGCGATGGAAATGCACAACACCACGCACCCGTGGTTCGACTGGAGCGCGCTGGGCATGCCCGAGTGGCGCGACAAGCCGAGCACTGGCGCGCTGCTGGTGCATCGCCTGCATCGACGCGGTTTTTTGTTACAGCTATGCGGACACGACTGGAACTGTTTGCGCATCGAACCGCCGTTGATCATCAACGAAACCGATTGCCGCGAACTGATCGCGGCGGTCAAAACCGAACTGGATTGGATCGCCAGCTATGGTTGATGCGCAAGTCGAACGCTGGATCATCGGCCGTCGCACGGACATGGTGATTTATTTCGGCGGGCCGGTGGCGGCACTCCTGGTGGGCGCGCTGGTGGTTGCCGCGCCGCAGTTGCTGGCGCCGTTGTTTATTGCTTGGCTGCTGCTGATCGACGGCCCGCATTTACTCATCACCTATCTGCGCGTGGCCCACGCGGGTGCGCAAGACCCGGATTACCGCACGGCGCTGCGCCGCTCGTGGCTGTGCTTCGCGCCGCCGCTGGTGCTGTGGATGGCGGCGGTGGCGGCGGGACTGCCGGGGCTGATGGAAATAGTGTTGAGCGCGGGCGTGATATTGAGCTGGTATCACCTTGCGCGCCAGCATCACGGCATCCTCGTCATTTATCAGGCGCAGACCGCGATAAAAGCAGCCGGGCCGCTGATATCGATACAGCACCGCGAACGCCGTTATCTGCGTGCGTGGTTGTGGAGCATATTTCTTCTCTCCGCGTTTGTGATACCCGCCAACCGCGAACGCCTGGGCGCGGCGCCGGTGGCGGCGTTCTGGTGGGATGCCCTCGCGCTGGCGCTGGCGCTGTTTTGCGCCGGTGTCGCGTTATGTTTTTTATGGCTCGGCGCGCAGCGCCACCGTAGCGGCGAGCCGCTGCGGCCTTGGTGGTTCGCATTCGCCGTTGCGTTGTGTTCGGGCGTAGGGCTGCTGTGGGTTGGTTCTTTCGAACCGATACAGCCCGGCGCGCGCGGCGCGGAGCAAATGTTCATGGCCGTCACGCTGATTACCGGCATGGTTCACGGCATTCAGTATCTGGGCATAGTTTTTATTACCAACGCGCGACGCGGCGTCTCCACCGTCTCCACAATGGCACATACCGGATTGACCGCGCGCCTTGCGCGCGCCCCCGCGCTGGTGTTTCTCGCGCTGCTCGCGGCCAGCGCGATCTACGTCGCGCTGTATGGCGCCACGGGTGCGCTGCCCGGCCTGGATTGGCCGCGCGCCGACAGCGCGCCCGCACAATTCGCGCTGGCGTTGTATTGGGGTCTCTTCTTCCAGCACTATTACGTGGACAGCAAGATTTGGCGTGTCGGTAAAAATGCGGCGTTGCGCACGGAGCTTGGGTTGGCGCCCATGGCGGGAGCGCGCGCTTGAGCGAATCCAGGGAAGTTTTCGTAGTGCTGGGCGGCAGCGGCTACGTGGGCCAGGCTGTCGTGCGGCTGCTGCGAAATTTCGGCAAGCCAGTGCTGTTTACGTATGGGCGCAACAAGACTCAGGCATCCAGGTTGACGGATGAAACCGGCGCGCAATCGTTTCACCTGGAGGCGGAAGATGATGCGGCCAGCGCGCGCCTGGCAAATCACATCGACGGCCAAACCGTCGGCGCGCTGATCAATTGCCTCGGCATCGTCGGCGATCCGGCGTTGTATGAGCGCGATCTGGATGGCCCCGCCAAGTTTCAGGCGATTGATCTTGCCAACTGGAACACCATGCAGACCGTCTCGGTCAGCAGTTTTTTTTCCATTTGTCAGGCGTTGCAGCCGCGGTTTGCGAACCCGGCCAACGTGGTGGTGGTGGGTTCAATCGATGGCGTCAAATCCGTGCCCGCGCCCGTGCACTACGCGGCGGCCAAGGCGGCGTTAAGCGGCATGGTGCGCGCGCTGGGCAAGGCGCTGGGGCCGCAAGGCGTATGCGTGAACATGATCGCCGCGGGCATCCTCGACGGCGGCCTCGGCAAACTGCTGAGTCCGAAACTGCGCGAGCAGTACCTGAAACATTGCGCGTTAAAGCGCTTAGGCACCGCCGATGAAGTGGCCTCGCTCGCGGTGTGGCTCGCTCTTAAGAACCGCTACATCAACGGACAAGCCATCGTGATGGATGGTGGCCTGTGAACGCCGCGCCCGCTTACGTTCGCAACGCACGTATCGTGGGCGCGGCGGCGCTTGGTCTCTTTGTATTGAAACTCGCGGTGGATAGCGCCAATGGCCAGGCCGCGAATAGTTTGTGGTTTTGTTTCATCGGCAATTTGTGCCTGGGCCTGGGGCTGCTTGTCCAACGCCCCTTGATCGCACGTGTCGGAGCACTGTGCGCGATAGCCGGGCTGCCGGTGTGGGCGATTTCGATGACGCTGGAGGATGGCATCACCTTGGTATCCACCATCGCGCATGTGGGCGGCGTGGCGATTGCGGCGTGGGTGATCGCGCGCTGGCGCAACCCGCCGTGGCGCGCGTGGCCGGTTGCATTATCGGCATGGGCGCTGGCGCTGGCGTTGCAAACGTTGTGCCGCTGGTTTACCCCGCCCGCGCTGAATGTCAATCTGTCGCACGCCATCTATCCCGGCTGGGAGCGGGTTTTCAGCGGCTACTTTGTCTACAACCTGTTTGTAGTCGGCGCAACGTTCGTGATACTTGTGGCGCTGAGCATGATAATCGCCCTGTTGTATCGCACGCATCACAGATTCGCCTCCCAATCCCTGCATAAAACGGAGCACGCATGAACACACCCGTGATTGAGATTCCCGACGCGCGCAAGGTGTTGAAACAGACCACCAGCCTGTGCCACACCTGCCGCCAGGCGGTGCCCGCGGAAGTGTTCGAGGCCGAAGGCCGCATCCTCATGCACAAGTGGTGCAAGACGCACGGCGAGGAGCTGGTGCTGGTGGCGTCCGACGCGGAGTGGTACCACCGCACGCTGGCCTTCGACGCGGATTTGCGCCGCCCGGAAATCGCCGCCAAGCCGGTGACGCACGGTTGCCCGTTCGATTGCGGCACCTGCGAGAGTCACGAACAAAAAATGTATCTGCCGGTGGTGCCCATCACCAGCGCGTGCAATCTCGATTGCCCGATCTGCTACACCATCAACAAGAACGAAGGCGCGTTTCACATGGATCGCGCCGAATTCGCCAAGGTGCTCGAACTCATCCACAAGAACGATCCTGATCTGAAGATCATCAACCTCACCGGCGGCGAACCTACGCAACATCCCAACCTCACCGGCATCGTCGAGCAATGCCACGAGGCCGGCATTCACCGTGTAACCATCAGCACGCATGGCCTCGCCTTCATCCATAACGAAGCGCTACTGGAATCGCTGGCGAAACTGAAGGCGCGCATCGTGCTGTCGTTCAGTTCGTTCGACGAGGAAACCAACCGCCAGATGCTCGGCGCCACCGTGTTCAAGGCCAAGCTCAAGGTATTGGAGAAGCTCGAACAGTACGACATCGACACCACGCTGATACCGGTGATCGCGCATGGTGTTAACGATCACGAGCTGGGCGACCTGATCAACTTCGCCTTCGGCAAGCGCTTCATACGCAGTCTGGAAATTCACACCATGACCTTCACCGGCCAGGGCGGGCGTGATTTTGAAGCCACCTCGCGCATCACCACGCCCGACGTGCTGCGCGAAATCCAGACGCGCACCAATGGCCAGATTCGAATGAGCGACTTCGTGCCCTCGCCGTGCGCGCACCCGATGTGCTACCAGACCTGCTACCTGCTCGAAACCGAGGACGCGGGCCTGATACCCTTCACGCGTTTCATGTCGGTGGCCACCATACGCGAACTGCTCACCGACAATCTCTACATGGAGCCGGGGCCGAAGATGGAGCGCGTGCTGAACGATGTGCTCAATGATTTGTGGGCGAGCGACACGCCCAGCGCCGAAGGCGAGGCGGTGATGCGCACACTGAAAGCGCTGCTGAAGAAAATGTTCCCGCCGGGCGGCCTGCCCTATGCGCAGCAGCAGATCATCGCCGAGCGCAGCGCGAAGGCGATCTACATCCACTCGCACATGGACGAGGCCAATTTCGACAGCGACCGCATCAAGCAGTGCTGCGTGGCGGTGCCGCATGCGGACGGCACGGCCATCCCGACGTGTTCGTACAACATCCTCTATCGCGAGCGCGACCGGCGCTTTTCCGAGCGGCCGAGCGAGAGCCACGTGAAATTCGGCGACGGCCGCGTGTGGCGCATCAAAGCCATCTCATGAGATTTTTTCTGATCGATCGCGTCGATGCACTTACGCCCGGCGAATTCGCGCGCGGCGTGAAGAACATCACCTTGACCGACGAGATTCTGTTCGATCATTTCCCCGGCCATCCGGTGTATCCGGGCAGCCTGTTGATCGAGAGCATGGCGCAATTGGGCGGCTTGCTCGCCGAGGCGAGTTACCACGCGATCTACCCCAACGACACGCGCCGCGCGGTGCTCGCGCAGGTGGATCAGGCCAGGTTTCAAACCGCAAGCACGCCGGGCGATCAACTCGCGCTGGAGGCCAGGCTGGTTTCATTGTTGAGTGCCGCCGCGCGCATTGATGTGTCGATCAATTGTGCTGATCGAGATGTTGCGTCGGCTAGTTTGACGTTTCGTTTGCTGTCGGTGCCAACGCCTGAAGTACACCGACAGCGACTGGAGTTGTATCGCCTGTGGACACGCCACCTCAACCCGCCGCCCGAATTACGATGAGCGCCGATGCCACGATAGTGTTGACCGGCCTGTCGGCGGTGGACGCCGGTGATGCGCACGCGCCCGATGTTTTGCCGTGGCTCAAGTCACGCAAGTCGCGCAAATTCATGGGCAAGCAGGACGAGCTGGCCGTGGTGGCGGCGGGGCGCGCGCTGACGCAGGCACAGCTCATCGGCAATGAAATATTGAGTGAGGCGGGCTTGTATCTCGCCGTGGGGCACATCCCGTTCGAGCGCGCCGAGATCGAAGCCATAGCGCACCACTCGCTCGACGCCACGGGTGCGTTTTGCATGCGCAAGTTCGCCACCGAGGGTATCGAGCAGGTGAACCCGCTACTCACGTTTCGCTGCCTGCCCAATATGCCGGCGTTTCATGTGTCGCTCAACTTCGACATCCGCGGCCCGTACCGCGTGGCGTATCCGGGCGTGGGGCAGTTCTACGCCATGCTGGAAGAAGCGGTGTGTGACCTGCGCGAGGGCCGTGTTCGGCATGCGCTGGTGGGCGGGGTGGCGGATCAGAATAATTTTCTGGTGGAGTTTTTCTTTCAGCGCTCGGCGCAAAGGGCTGGACTTGGCCGGCAAGATGCGGCGGGGTTTCTGTGCATTGAACTCGCCGGGACGGCACGCGCGCGAGGCGCTACGTCAATTGCAGCACTCCAGGAATTGACGGTACGGCATATGCCCAACGGCGATGCGAGTCTGGATGAGACCCTGTGCCATGCCGCAAGCCTGCCGCGCCTGCTCGTGGCCTCGGCGCACCACACGTACGTCAAGCACAGCGGTACCGGACTGGATCGCACCAAGGTGTCCTCGACGTGGGGGCCGGTCTAGCATGCGTCGCGTCGTCGTCACCGGCGTGGGCGCGATCACGCCGCTGGGGCTTACCGCCGACGCGTTCGCGGAAGCCTTGCTCACGGGCGCGAATGGCGCGGGGCCGATCACGCTGTTCGACGCAGGCGGATTTTCCACGCGCATCGCGGCACAAGTGCCACACACGGCGGCGATGGAATTGAACGCCGACCGCAAATCGTCATTCGCTGCAATCGCCGCGCGCGAGGCTGTTGAGCACGCCCAGCGCTCAGGCGGCGTATTAGGCGCAAACGGCAGCGAGCGCGCGGCGCTGTCGCTGGGCTTGGGCCTAGAATTATTCTCGATGCCGGACATGGTTGAGTGGCTCAAGCTGGAGCAGGGCGGAGCAAACCCTCAGCAAGTGAAAAGGGATTTTCTGCAACCGCCATCGGACGATTGCGCACACGACATCAGCCGTGAATTTAATCTGACCGAGCCGCCGGTGTTGCATGTGTCGGCGTGCGCCGCATCCACCGACGCCGTGGGCCACGCGTTTCGCGCGATCCGCCGCGGCAAGCTCGATTGGGCGCTTGCCGGTGGTGCGGATTCGATGATCAACCCGATGGGCGTGGCCGGTTTTTGCAAGATACAGGCGATGACCACACGCAACGATGCGCCGCACGCGGCGAGCCGTCCGTTCGATAGCGGACGCGATGGTTTTCTGCTGGGCGAGGGCGCGGCGGTGTTCGTGCTTGAATCGCTCGATCATGCACAAGCGCGCGGCGCGCGTGTGTACGCCGAGATTTTGGGCTACGGCAATTCATTCGACGCCTACGGCATCAGCGAGCCGCATCCCGAGGGCGCGGGCGCCGCCGCCGCGGTCCGGCGTGCGCTCGCCGATGCGCAATTGCGCCCGCAGCAAATTCAGCACGTGAATGCGCACGGTACCTCCACGCCCAAGAACGACCCCGCCGAGACCAGTGCGTTGCGCGCGGTTCTCGGTGAGCACGTCGAGCGCGTAACGGTCAATGCCACCAAGTCGATGATCGGCCATTTGATCGCCGCCTCGGGCGCGGTGGAACTCGCCGCGCAGATCGTATGCGCGGCGCGCGGCTACCTGCACGCGACCTTGAATCTCGATCATGTCGATTCGAGTTGCCAACTGAACCACTTGACCAGCGCACCATGCCGCATAAATAAGTCATTGATTATATTGAAGAATTCTTTTGCCTTCGGCGGGCAAAACGCGTGTCTGGCGCTGTCGATACCATGCAACTCCTAGCCGGACAGGTGGTATTCATCACGGGCGCCGCGCGTGGCATCGGCCGCGCGATCGCCGAGGTATGCGCGCGTGAAGGTGCGCGGCTCGCGCTGCACTATCACCACAGCGAAGCGGAGGCGCTGAGTCTGCAACAGGCGCTTGCGGCACAGGGCTGCGAAGTGATTTTGTCGCCGTGCGATGTGACTGACACAGCGGCGCTCGACGCCGCCATCGACCACACGCATTCGCACTTTGGCCGCATCGACGGCTGGGTGAACAACGCGGCCGTGCAGTACGGCGCGCTGTGCTTGAGCGACGGGCGCGATGCCATCGCCAAACTGTTTGAAGTGAATTTCATGGCGCTCCGGCATTGCTGCGGCCGCGCGGTGGAGATCATGCTGGCACAGCGCGGCGGCAGCATCGTCAACATCGGCTCCGCCGCTGCGTGGCGCCCGAGCCGCGGGCAATCCGCGTACGTCGCAAGCAAGGCCGCGGTCGAGGGCTTTTCGCGCGCGCTGGCGGTCGAGGTCGCGCGCAAGAACGTGCGCGTGAACTGCGTGTTGCCCGGCGCCATCGACACCACCATGCTGCGCGGCGTGGCGGCGCGCGCGGGCGCCGGCGAAATCACTGGCCGCGTGCCGATGCAGCGGCTGGGCACGCCCATTGAGGTCGCGGAGATGGTCGCGTTTTTACTATCAAGCCGCGCCGCGTTTGTTACCGGCGCGAGTATTCCGGTCGATGGCGGATTCAGCCTGTGAGCCTGCACGCCGAACAGTTGTTGGAGTTGATGCGCACGCGCCGCAGCCTGCGCCGGTTTACGCACGAGACGCCGCCGAAGGAATTGATAAGCAGCCTGATCGAAGCCGCCATCACAGCGCCCTCGGCCAGCAACAAGCAGCCGTGGCGCTTTTATGTGATTCGCAACGCCGTATTGATAAAAGCGATGGCCGATGCCGTGCAACAGGCGGTCGATCGAATCGTGCCGCGACTGGATGCCACCGCCGCGCGCCAATTTGCCGAATATGGCCGCTACTTCGTGCGCTTTGTAGACGCGCCGGTGGTGATCGCGCCGGCGTTTCGTCCGCTGCAAATGTTGTCGCATTTGCTCGACGGCACTAGTGATACGGCAAAAGATGAAATCGATGCCGCCGTCGCCAACATGGAAACGCTATCGGGCGTGGTGAGCACCAGCCTTGCCATTCAGAACCTGCTGCTCGCCGCGCATGCCTCGGGCTTGGGAGCATCGTGCATGTCGGGGCCGCTGCTCGCCGCGCGCGCGCTTGAGCCATTGATCGGCATCGCGTCTGGGTGGAAACTCACTTGTCTGATTCCCCTTGGCTACCCGGATGAAGCGCCCGCGCCACCGGTGCGCAAAAGCAGTGGTACCGTAACACGCTGGATCGACTGACATGGAACATACCGAAATTGTGCAGGCAGTAAAACGTTGCGTGGCCGGCAGCCTGGCCTTGCAGGAGGACGAGGTTCAGCTTGAATCTAGTTTGATCGATGACCTGGGTGCTGATTCGCTCGACTTCATCGACATTCTGTTCAGCCTCGAAAAAGCGCTCGCACGCAAGCTGCGCAACGAAGACATCGACGGCTTTTTGCGCGCGGAATTCTCGGAGAAGAATCTGGTGCTCGGCCAGTTTGTTCCGCGTGCCGAAGTGGACCGCCTGCTGCGCTGGATGCCGCTGCTGCAACGGGCGAAGGATCTCGAGAAGGTAACGCCAAAGGAAGTCTTCGCGCACATCTCGGTGGAGACTTTCGTGCGTATCGCCGAGAGCGCTGGTGTCAATCAGGTGCGCTCTGAGTAGCAGCCCTTTCAAGGTGTCTGATGGACAGCACGCCAGTGGCCAGGATACACAAAAAGAAGCGTACATTGAATGACTTATAGGAGGTGCTGTACTTTTTCGGTGGCGCTTGGCAGACTCTGCGAGTTGAATATCACGCGGAGGGATTTTCA
>CAMDLH010000017.1 GCA_945901405.1 Bordetella parapertussis
AACCCCACAGTTACCACGGCACCGCCTTTTTTGACTTCCAGCGGGGTTGTGGATAGCATCAAAAAAAGCTTTTCAATCATAAGGCTATGCACATTGCTGGCCGCCGTTGCTCTCCTCTGTAAAACATACCTTGGCGTCTCCCACAGCACCTAACTGGTTTCCCCCGTCCATCAGTCTCGGGCAGACCGCCGACGGCCGGCCGCTGGTAAAGGTGGCCGGCGCGTGGAATCTGCGCGCCATGCAAGCGGGCGTGCAAGACCTGCGCCAACAGTTGGCGGGCCTGGCCTCGCGGGCGCGCGACACGCACTGGGATTTGAGCGCGGTCTCGCGGCTCGATCACGCGGGCGCAATGATGCTGTGGCACACCTGGGGCAAGCAGCGCGCGCCGCATCTCGAAATTCGCGCCGAACATGAATCGCTGTTCGCGCATTTGCAACTGGCGCCGCTGGAGCCTGAGCCCAAGCCAAAACGTAGCTGGCTCGCGCCCGCGCTGGCGGCAACGCGGCCGGTGATGGTGCTGGGTCAGCATGTCGAGGACGTGGTCATGTTGCTGGGGCAGGTCAGCCTCGCGTTGCTCGATTGCCTGCGCCACCCCTCGCGCATGCCGTGGAAAGAGATTTCCGCGAACATCTATCGCACCGGAGCGCAGGCGCTGGCCATCACCGCGCTGGTGGGTTTTTTGATCGGTATCGTGCTGAGCTATCTGTCGGCGCAACAATTGAAAGCGTACGGCGCGGGCATCTTCATCATCAATCTGCTGGGCATTGCCATCGTGCGCGAGCTGGGGCCGGTGCTGGCGGCGATTTTGGTGGCGGGGCGTTCCGGCTCGGCGATGACGGCGCAGATCGGCGTGATGCGCGTCACCGAGGAGATCGACGCGATGTCCGTGATGGGCATCCCGTATACGGTGCGGCTGGTGCTGCCGCGCATCATCGCGCTGGCGATATCGATGCCGCTAATCGTGCTGTGGACCAATGCCATCGCGCTGGTGGGCGGCATGGTGGCGGCGCGCTTCGAACTCGATATTTCCCTGACGTACTTTTTGTCCGAACTGCCCAACGCCGTGCCGGTGGCGAATCTATGGCTGGGGCTGGCCAAGGGTTTTGTGTTCGGCATACTGATCGCGTTGCTGGCGTGCCACTTTGGTTTGCGTATCGAGCCGAACACGGAAAGTCTGGGCATAGGCACCACCAATTCCGTGGTCACGGCGATCACCATTGTCATTATTGTTGATGCGATATTCGCCGTGTTGTTCTCCGGCATCGGAGTCGGCTGATGACCGGACACACTCACGATTGCATCATCGACGTGCGTAATGTGTGGACGCGGTTCGGCACGCAGGTGGTGCATCGCGATCTGAATCTGTGCGTGCACCGCGGCGAGGTGCTGTCGTTGGTGGGCGGCTCGGGCAGCGGCAAGAGCACGCTGCTGCGCGAGATGCTGGGGCTGGAGCGCCCGGCGCGCGGCGAGGTGTTCGTCTTCGGCATTTCGCTGAGCAACGGCGATCCGCTGGAGTTGCGGCGGTTGCGCAACCGCTGGGGCATGCTGTTCCAGGAGGGCGCGATGTTCTCCGCGTTGACCGTGTTTGAAAATGTCGCGCTGCCGCTGCGCGAACTGAAAATGCTCGACGAGGAAATGATTCACGATCTGGTGATGCTGAAACTCAGCATGGTCGGCATCGAGGCGCGCCACGCCGCCAAGATGCCCTCGTCGCTGTCCGGCGGCATGGTCAAGCGCGTAGCGCTGGCGCGCGCGCTGTCGCTGGAGCCGGAACTGTTGTTTCTGGACGAACCCACCGCCGGGCTCGATCCGGATCGCAGCGAAAGTTTCTGCGCGCTGATCGCGAATTTAAAACGCGAACTGGGGCTGACGGTGGTGATGGTGACACACGATCTGGATACCATCGTGTCGATCTCCGACCGCGTCGCGGTGCTTGCCGATCAAACCATCGCGGCGCTGGGCACGGTGGCCGAGGTGGCCGCCAGTGCGCATCCGTTCATTGTTAATTTCTTCCAGGGCGAACGCGGCAAGCGCGCCATGGAAGGGTTGAAAACACCGCTCGCATTCAACGCGAGCCGAGCCGTGTTAGAGGAGCATTGAGTCATGGAAAGTCGCGCACACGCCATAGTCGCCGGGTTGTTCACCATACTGCTGGCCGCGGGCGTCATACTTGCCGCCCTGTGGTTCAGCCGCGAGGACTACGACACCGTCACCTACGTGCTTGAATCAAAACATTCTGTGTCCGGCCTTAATCCGCAGGCGCCGGTCAAATTGCGCGGCGTGCAGATCGGCAAGGTGCAGACCATCGAGTTCGACAGCGAGGACACGCGCCTCATACTGATCACCATCCGGGTGATCGGCGGATCGAGGATCACGCGCGGCACCTCGGCGCAACTCAATGCGCAGGGCATCACCGGCACCTCGTACGTGATGCTCGAGGACGACGGCAAGAAACCTGAATTCCTCGCGCCGCCGGCCGACAAATCCGACAAGGCGAACCGCATACCGGTCAAGCGCTCGCTGTTCGACGAGATCGCGGACTCGGGGCAGGACGTGCTCACCCAGGCGCACAAGGTCGCCAAGCAGATCGAAATCCTGCTCAGCGACCAGAATCAGGCGCAACTCGTCGGCACCATCAAGTCGTTGCAGGGCGCATCGGATCGCATCGCCGTGCTCGCGCAGGCGGTGGAGCCGGGCGCGAAGAGCATGCCCGCGCTTGCGGCGGACGCACGCAAGATGATGGCCAGCGCCAACAGCGCGCTGAATGATCTGGCGCCCGCGCTGCAAGAGGCCAAGACCACGCTCGCCAGCATCGACAAGCTTGCGCGCGAATACGCGCAGCGCGCCGAGGCGCTCGATCGTGTGGCGAAGAGTTCGGAGCAGATCAGCGGTGCGACCACCAGTGTCGCAGGCGCGGTGTCGGGCGACGTGGCGCCGCGCGTGAACGCGTTGCTCGATGAACTCGCGCGCAACTCGCGCAACCTTGATCGTCTGCTGTCAGAGTTGAACGAGCAGCCCGCGGGCCTGGTATTCGGACGCTCGCCGGGCCGGCCGGGGCCGGGTGAAAGCGGGTTTACGCCGCCGGGCAAAGGTAAATAAAGGTGCAAAAAATGATTAAATCTAACCAGTTGTTTTTATTGATTATTTTTGCAATGACCTTCGCTGGCTGCGCGCTCGGCCCGGACAAGCGCGAAGCGCCCGCCGTGTTCGATCTGGGCCCGCAACGCGCCGCACCCGCCAGCGCGCGCATCAACGCAACACTGTTGATTCCGCCGGTGAGCGCCACGCCCATGTTGGACAGCCTCAACATTATTTATCGTTTGAATTATCGTGATGCGGGCCGGCCCGAGGCCTACACCGAAAACCGCTGGGCCGCCTCGCCCGCGATCATGCTCACCGATCGCATGCGCGCCCGTTTCGCGCCCGCCACGCGCGGCGTGGTGTCGTTGCAGGATGGCGCGCGCGCCGATTATTCGTTGCGTGTTGAACTGGAAGACTTCAGCCAATCGTTCGATACACCCGAAGCGAGCAAGGTGGCGCTGCGCCTGCGCGCTTCCCTCGTCAACGTCGATACCCGCGCGCTGCTCACGCAACGCACCTTCGCGGTTGAACGCGCGGCCGCGCCCAATGCGCCCGGTGCCGCGAAATCGCTGGCGGAGGCTAGCGATGCGTTGATCGACGACATGCTGAACTGGGCGGCAGCGAGTGTGAAATAACAGCGAACGGAGAGTTCAATGCCAACCATCTTCAGCAAGATCATCAACCGTGAAATCCCCGCGAAAATCGTTTACGAAGACGACCTGTGCATGGCGTTTCACGACGTCAACCCGCAGGCGCCCACGCACATACTCTTGATCCCCAAGAAAGAAATCGCGCGCCTCGTCGATGCCAGCGCGGAAGACCAGGCGCTGCTCGGCCATCTCATGCTAACCGCCAATAAAATCGCGCGTGATCTGGGCGTGGGCGACGCGTTCCGTCTCGCCATCAACAACGGCGCGGACGCGGGGCAGAGCGTGTTTCATCTGCATCTGCACATACTGGCAGGGCGCGCGTTCAAATGGCCGCCGGGGTAACGCAGTCGCTCACGCTGCCATTAATTTTCCGCTCCACTTCATTGCGCCGCATGTAAACTTTGAACACGCGGATCGCCCGCTTTCATCAGCTTGTGCGGGTCGAGATTGGAAATCTCCGACACCTGCTTGACCTGGAAGTTGTTGGCGATATGGCCCTGCGTGGTTTCCAGATCTGGGCCTTAGTTTGACTTTATGATAGCACTCGCGCGCACTACAACCGGAGAGACGCCCTTGAATAAGCAAAAAATCCTTGCTGCTATTGCCGGACTGTCCACGGCATTCGCACACGCATTGCCAACCCATGCCGCGGACTGGAAGCCCGCCACGCCGGTGGAGATCGTCGTGCCCAATGCGCCCGGCGGCGGCAACGATGCCGTGGCGCGGCTGCTGCAACGCACCTGGCAGGAGCGCAAGCTCACGCCTACCGCCGGCGTCGTCGTCAACAAAACCGGTGGCGGCGGCACCGTGGCCCTCAACTACATTGCGCAAAAGCCGAATGACGCGCACGCCATGGCCATCGTGTCGATCACGCAGCAATTGAATTACATCGTTGGCGCCAGTGCGCTGCGCCATCGCGACTTTACGCCGCTGGCGGTGATGATCGGTGATTTCATCGGCTACGCGGTGCGCGCCGATTCGCCGATTACCTCGGGCAAGGATCTGGTCGAGAGACTGAAAAAGGACCCTGCGTCGTTGTCCGCGGGCGTAACCGCGATCGGCGGCAATAATCACGTCGCCTACGTGATGGCGGCACGCAGCGCGGGTGTGGACGCCAACAAGCTGAAGACGCCGGTGTTTCAATCCTCGGGCGAATCGCTGACCGCTCTGCTCGGCGGACACATCGATGTGCATATCGGCAGCGTAGGCCCGCTGACCAAGCATCTCGAAGCCGGGCGCGTGCGCATCGTCGCGGTGACATCCGATCAGCGTCTCACCGGCCCGTTCGCGAGTATCCCGACGTGGAAGGAACAAGGCATCGCGGGCACGCTCAACACCTGGCGCGGCATGTGGGCGCCGAAAGGACTGACGCCAGCGCAGATTGCATTCTGGGACGACGTGCTGGAACGCGTGTCACGCGACCCACAGTGGCGCGAGACGCTCGCGGCCAGCCACTGGCAAAGCGATTATCGCAACAGCCGTGATGCGATGCGTTACCTCGACGCCGTGCACGTGGAGTTACGCGATACGCTGAAGGAACTGGGGCTGGCGAAGAAGTTCGATTGATCGCCGGTTGAAAAGAAAAGGGGCGGTCATCGCCGCCCCTGTTCCGGTCCGTTGCCGCTGAATTACAGCGGCTTGATTTCGAGTTTGCGCACCTTCACCACGCCGTGGCCATATTGAACAGCGATATTTCCACTGGGAAAGTCGCTGTTGTAGGTGTTGATGGTGCGCTCCCCATTCAAAACGACCACCAGATTGGAGCCTTTGGCGGTGATCTCGAACGTGTTCCATTTGCCTCCGGTCTTTGGCATATGCACTACCGGTGCAACATTCGGAATAGCTCCAGTGCCGTAGTTCTGGCCGGGGCGTTTGTCGTAGATATTCACCTCGTAGGCGGTGCTACCACTGATTTTTTTTGGATCTGAGATGCGAATGTAAATGCCGCTATTGGTGTCTTCGGTTACCCAGAACTCAACGCGAAGTTGAAAATCCCGGTAGCTGTTTTTTGATACCAGAGTGCTGATGACCTTGCCGCCTTTGTCAGCCACCACGGCACCGTCTTCCGCCCTCCAGTTTGCGTCACCGTTGCGCACAAAGTTTTCGAGTCCTTTTTCACCATCGATCAGCGCAATCCATCCGGGTTCATATTGCGGGATGGTGCAGCCGAATAATGCAAGTGCCGCGACCAGCAAGCCTGCCGTGACAGTGGAAAGGCGTTTCATTGTGATCTCCCTTTGTTGTTGCGTGCAGCGTAGGCCACGTGCCGGTGAGCGTCAATAAGCGATTGTGCATGTTGGCCTGATAAACTGCCGTCTCAAACAAAACTGGATCGCCGTGTGGCGCCACCCCCGTGAAACTGCCTGCTTTCGAATATAGAGCGCCGCCCACACTGGCCGAGGCGCTGGCCCTGATGTCCGCGAACACGGGCTCGGGCGCGGGCGAGGCGCGGCCCATCGCGGGCGGGCAGAGCCTCGTTCCGATGCTCGCGTTTCGCCTGGCCGAACCACCGATGCTGATTGATCTGCGCAAGGTGTCCGGCATGGACACGATTGCAATTACTGATAACGGTGTGAGCCTGGGTGCGAAGGTGTGCTGGTGCGATATCGAGAACGACCGGCGATTGGCCGTGGCGCACCCGCTGCTCGCCGCCGCTGTCTCGCACATCGCGCACTATCCCATACGCAATCGCGGCACCGCTGGCGGCAGTCTTGCTCACGCCGACCCCGCGGCCGAGTTGCCGGGTGTCGCGGTGACGTGCGACGCTAAGATCGTGGTTGCCAGCGCCGCGCGCACGCGTGTCATCGTGGCGAAAGATTTTTTCCTTGGCCCGATGATGACCGCGCTGGCGCCCGATGAACTCATCATCGAATTTCGTCTGCCGGCGTGGCGCGTTGAGCGGCGCTGGGCGTTCGAGGAATTTTCGCGGCAACGTGGCGGATTTGCGCTGGCCGGCGTTGCGGTGTGTTACGACGAACGTGATGGCGTTGCGAGCGATGTGCGTATCGGCGTCATTGGGGCCTCTTCGATTCCACGGCGTATCGCCGAAGGGGAAGCGGCGTTGAATGGCCGTGTTGTCGATGAGCAGTCCATCGTGGCGGCGGCGCACGCGGTCGCGGCGGCGGTCGATCCGGTGGATGACCTTGATGCGAGTGCGGCGTATCGCCGGGCGCTGGTGGGGACATTGACGGAACGGGCATTGCGATGTGCGGCGGGGAGGGAGTTATGAGGGTAGGGACGCTTGCGCCGGACTCCTTCCCCTTCAGGAGGAAGGTACGGGATGAAGGAGGGTTTAGAGCCACTTACTACGCCCACACCGTGCTTCAAGTTCGCCGGGGGCAGCCCGGCGGCTGGTCACTTTCTTTTGTACGTCGCAAATTTGCGCGAATGCATGCATTGGTATTCCTGCTGGCAGCACCCCGAAAAAATTGTTACCACGTTATGCGACGCGCCCTGGCTACACCATGCTCACTCGCTTAAATGTAAACGGCAAACACGTCGAGGTGGACGTAGAGCCGCGCATGACGCTGGCTGATTGCTTGCGACACACGCTTGGCCTTACTGGTACTCACGTGGGGTGCGAGCACGGTGTTTGCGGGTCATGCACGGTCATCGTCGATGGCTTGGCGGTGCGCGCGTGTTTGATGCTGGCGGTGCAGGCCGAAGGCGCACATGTGCAAACGGTCGAGGGTTTGTCGCACGGCGAGGCATTGTCGCCGTTGCAGGCGTCGTTCAAAAAACATCACGCGCTGCAATGCGGCTTTTGCACGCCGGGCATGTTGATGACGGCGCATGCGTTGCTGCTGGCGGAGCCCGCGGCGGACGCCGCGCGTGTGCGTGAAGTGCTCGCGGGCAATTTGTGCCGCTGCACCGGATACCTGCCCATTGTCGATGCAGTGCTGGCCGCGCGCGATGCGTATGCGCTGCAAGCCGTTCCGTCGCATGAGTAATATATTTCATAACTAATTGTTTTTAAACGATATTTTGTAATGAATTATCCTGACGCTTACATTGGCCGCGCGGTTGAACGCCTCGAAGACTCGCGTTTTCTGCGCGGGCGCGGGCAATACGTTGATGACTTGCATCCGCCGGGTTTGCTGCATGCTGCAATTCTTCGCAGTGCCGTTGCGCACGCACGCATACGCGCCATCGATGTAACCGGGGCGCGCGCGCTGCCGGGCGTGCATGCGGTGTTTACCGCGGCCGATCTTGGCGCGCATGTGCCGAAGATACCGCTGCGTATGGAGCCGCAACCCGCGCTCGCGCGTTTCGAGCAAACGGTGATCGCGTACGGCAAGGTACGCTACGCCGGTGAACCGCTCGCCGTGGTTGTGGCCGACAGCGCGGCCATTGCCGAGGATGCGCTGGCCGCGATTGAAGTTGATCTGGAAGTGCTGCCGGTAGTGGCAAATCGCGTGGTATCCGAGTCGAACGAGGTGCTGTTGTTCGAGGAACATGGCACTAACCACGCGATGACATTGACCGCGCTACGTGGCGACGCCGACAGTGCATTCAACACGGCGCACTACATACGGCGCGAGAAATTCAGCGTGCAGCGCCACGGCGCGATGCCGCTGGAGGCGCGCGGCGTGTTGGCCGAGTGGGATGCGGCACGCGGCAAACTCAAGGTCTGGGGCGGCATGAAAGTGCCGTTCGCGATCCGCGCGCTGCTGGCGAAGTTGATGCGTCTTGCCGAAGACGATATCGAAGTCGTGGAGAGCGACAACGGCGGCGGTTTTGGTGCGCGCGGTGAGTGTTACCCGGAAGATTTTTTGATTCCGTTCGCGGCGCGGCGGCTCGGCCGCCCGGTGAAGTGGATCGAGGACCGGCGCGAACATCTACTGGCCACGAGCCCCGCGCGCGAAGTCGAATGTGAACTGGAAATTGCGTGCACGCGTGATGGCGAAATCCTTGCGCTGCGCGGGCACGCGTGGTCGGACATGGGCGCGTACGTACGCCCCAACGCGGTGACCGCGCCGCGCAATCTGGCGCAGATGGTGAGCGGGCCATACCGCGTGCCGCACATGCGCATGGACGTTTCGATGATGCTCACCAACAAAACGCCGTCGGCGAGTTATCGCGGGCCGGGTCGCTTCGAGGCGGATTTTTTCCGCGAGCGCCTGTTCGATATCGCAGCGGGTGAACTTGGCATCGACCGGGTGGAGTTCCGCCGCCGCAATCTGGTTTCGAGCAGTCAGATGCCTTATGCGCTGGCCACCGTGCAACCCTACGGCAGCGGCGGCGAGTTCGACAACGGCGATTATCGCGAGACGCTGACGCGCTGCCTCGCCGAAATCGGCTGGCCGGAAAAATCGCGCATGCAGGGCCAGCTCATCGAAGGCCGCTACCACGGCCTCGGCGTGGGCTGTTACGTCGAGGGCGGCGGCAGCGGCCCGAAAGAAAACGCGCGGCTGGCGCTCGCACCCGACGGCATGCTCACGGTCTACACCGGTTCATCGGCGATAGGGCAGGGGCTGGAAACCATCTTCGCGCAGATCGCCGCCGATGCGCTGGGCATTGCGATGGCGCGCATACGCGGCGTGTATCACGGCTCAACCGCGTACCTGCGCGAGGGCTTCGGCTCGTACGCCTCGCGCGCCACCGTGATGGGCGGCTCGGCGCTGCTTGATGCCGCAGCCAATCTGAAAATGGCGATACGCAAGGCGGCCGCCGCGCAATTCGGCTGCGCGCTTGAGGATGTCAAAATCACCAGCGGCCTGCAACGCGTGATCGCCAAGGACAAATCACGCGCCGTCGCCGAACTCGCGGCCGAGGGCTTCGAGGCCGAAGGCACGTTCGTCAGCAGCAAGCGCACCTACAGCTACGGCACGCACGCGGCGCATGTCGCCGTTGATCCGCGCACCGGTCAGGTCGAAGTGCTCGAATATGTAGCCGTCGAAGACGTGGGCCGCATCATCAATCCGAAGACCCTGCATGGGCAAGTGCTGGGCGCCATCGTGCAGGGGTTGGGCGGCGCGCTGCTGGAGCAACTGGTGTACGACGATCAGGGCCAGTTGCTCACGGGGTCCCTCGCGAGTTACCTGATGCCGGCGATGGAAGACTTTCCCAACATACGCGTCATCACGCTGGAGAATTATCCCTCGCCCATCAACCCGCTCGGCGCCAAGGGCGCGGGCGAGGGCGGCATCATCCCGGTGGGCGGCGTGATCGCCAATGCGGTGGCGTCTGCGCTGGAATCATTGGCTGTGTCGCCTCGCGCGCTGCCGCTGTCGCCGCCGCGTGTGTGGCGGATGATTGAAGATAAACGCAACAGCGGCATGCGAAAATAAGCGCGGCAGCGCGCCTGCCTGTTGTACTGTCGGCAAAATCATGAATTACGTAACTAATTGTTTTTAAACAAGTTTTTAAAAGGTTAATCATGGCGGACGAATCGTTCCATTACGACGTTTTAATCGCGGGCGGCGGCAACGCCGCGTGTTGCGTGGCGCTCGCGGCGCTGGAAAAAACGCAAAGCGTGGGCCTGATCGAGAAAGCGCCCAAGCGCGAGCGCGGCGGCAACAGCGCGATGACCGGCCACATGCGATATGCATTCAACGGCATCGAGGATTTGCGTCCGCTGGTGAAAAACATGTCGGACGCCGAGTTGCACAAGCTGCTCGAAGGCGGCTTGCCCAAGCGCACGGAAGAAGACATCTGGGACGAGATCATGCGCGTCACCAATAATCAGAGCGACGAGGATTTGCTCCGCGTGCATGTCACCGAATCGCTGAAGACCGTGCACTGGCTTGCCGGCAAGGGCCACGACTGGGTGCCCTCGCCCGCCACCAACGACAACGTGCTGTCGATGAACGGCGGCGGCATGGGCCTGCAAAAACGCAATTTCGACATGCTCGCCCGCGCGGGCGCGGTGTTCCATTACGAGACGGCGGCGACGGAGTTGATCGAGGACAACAAGGGCCGTGTTACCGGCGTGCGTGCGTTAACCCCCAACGGCTACGCCACGTTTCACGGCAAGACCGTGGTGCTGGCATGCGGCGGCTTCGAGGCCAACGCCGAAATGCGCGCGCGTTACCTCGGGCCGGGCTGGGATATGGTGCATGTGCGCGGAGTGCCGTACAACACCGGCGACGGGCTGCGCATGGCGATGGACATCGGCGCCCTGCCATACGGCAGTTGGTCAACCTGCCACGCGTCGCCGCAGGATATCTCGATACCGAAATTCACCATGCCTTCGGCGCATGTGCATTCCGAAAGCAAGCATCGCTACATGTACCCATACGCGATCATGGTCAATCTCAAGGGCGAGCGCTTCGTCGATGAGTCGTGGGACACGCGCGGGCGCACCTATGCCAGCATGGGCCGCGAAGTGCTGGCGCAGCCGGGCGGCATCGCGATCCAGATCCTCGACGCGAAGATACGCGACATGAATATTTATTTGCACAACTACAAGAACGCCACCACGGCCAAGGCCGACACGCTGGAAAAACTTGCCGAGGAACTGGGCTTGCCGGTCGCCAACTTCGTGAGAACCGTGCGCGAATTCAACGCCGCGGTGCAGCCCGGCAACTATAATCCAAGCCGTTATCAACTCGATGGCAAAGGCACGGCGGGCATCTTTCCGCCGAAAAGTAATTACGCCCTCACCATCGACAAGCCGCCGTTCGAGGCGTGGCCCACGCGTTGCGGCATTACGTTTACCTTCGGCGGGTTGAAAATCGATGCGCAGACCGGGCAGGTGCAGCACGTCGCCGGGCGGCCGATTCCGGGCTTGTATGCCGCCGGCGAAATGGTGGGCGGTTTGTTTATCGGCGCTTACGCATCAGGCTCTGGCATGATGTCGGGCGCGACGTTTGGGCGGCTTGCGGGTACGGCTGCCGCGATGGATGCTTTGGCTCGCTAAATATTAAAGGAAAACAATATGCTCCCAACCCCGAAATTTCATCACCTGCATCTGAATTCGATTGACCCTGACGCGCAGATTAATTTCTACACGCGCCAATTCGCCAGCACATCGCGAACCACCTGGGGCGGCATGCCCGCGTTGCAATCGCCGAATGATGTGTTGCTGTTGTTTAACAAGGTCGATGCGCTGGCGCCGGTAGAGCCGCAGAGCGCAATCTGGCATTTCGGCTGGTATGTCACCGATGTGCGCCGCGACCTTGAGGCTTACAAGACGCGGCCCGAGGTCAAGCTGCTGCCGTTGTATACGGAGGAGGAGAGCGGCGGTTACGTGTTGATCAACAGTGACAGTTGGCCCAACGTCGGCGGCTTGCTGGGGCTGACAAAGACGCAGATTGCCGAAGCCAAGGCCAAGGGCATCAAGCCCAAGGGCGGCCCCGGTTTCGCCTACATGCAGGGGCCGGAGCGCACGCTCATTGAATACATGGGCGACTTTTCTCAAGAGCGTTTTAACCACGTGCATATGTGGCAGGAAGATCCATTTTGCGCGCAGCTTTGGTATCAGAAGCATCTGAACGCGCCGGTGATGCCGGGGCGCGAAAGCCCCGTGCCGATGAGCGAGGCGAATTGCAAAGTCCCGCGTGGCGTCGATCGCACCTGGCCCGCGCTTAACCGCGAAGGCATGTTCCGCACGCCGCGCGCCGCGGTGCTGTTCGGCGATGTGGCGTTGACGTGGTACGCGAATCAGGGCGACAAGCCGCTGGTGGATTCGCGCGGCCAGCTTTACGATCACATTGCGTTCAGCGTCGCTGATCTTGACGCGTGGATCGCCAAGCTCAAAGACGAGGGCGTGACCATCCTCGATGGCCCCTACAAACTAGGCGATACGCGCGCGGTGATGATCGAAGGGCCGAGCCGCGAGGCACTGGAGCTCGTCGAGGTGCGTTAGTCTGCTGTCAGCCCGGCAACCTTCGCCACCTTCGCGATGCGGTCGTAGTCGGCGCGGATAAAACGCGCGAATTCCTCGGGTGTCGTTGGCGACGCATCAGCGCCTTGCACCTGAAATTGTTCTTTCACGTCCGCCGCGCTCAACACCTTTACGATGGCTGCATTGAGCTTCGCGATGATGGCCTGCGGCGTGCCCTTGGGCACTACGACGCCGGCCCAACTGGTTGAGTAATAGCCGGGCACGCCGGCCTCGGCGGCGGTAGGTATGTCGGGCACCTGCGGCGCGCGTTTGTCGCCGCCCACGGCGAGCGCGCGCAAGCGGCCCGCGCGCACGTGCGGCAGCGGCGCACCTATCGGCGCGAACGTCCATTGCGATTCGTTGGAGACCACCGAGATGATCGACGCGCCCGCGCTCTTGTAGGGCACGTGCAGCGAGCGCACGCTCGCCATCGTGGTGAACAGCACGCCCGCGAGATGCCCGCCGGATGCCACGCCGGGCGAGGCCATCGCCAGCGCATCGGGTTTGGCTTTCATCAGCGCGATAAGTTCACGCACGTTGCTGGCCGCGACGGAAGTATGCACGGCAAGCAAATTCTGTCCGCTGTCGGTGAGCGACACGGGCAGCAAATCCTTCAACGCGTCGTAAGGCATTTTTTTGTAGACATGCGGCGCGATGGCGAGCCCCGGCAAATTGCCGCGCGCGATGGTGTAGCCGTCTGGCGCGGATTTCGCCGCGATGTCAATGCCCAGCATGCCGCCCGCGCCGGGGCGGCTGTCCACCACCACTTGCTGGCCGAAAAGCTCGCCGAGCTTCTGCGCAAGAATGCGCGTGAAAATGTCGGCGTTGGAGCCGGGGCCGTTGGGCAGGATGTAGCGTATCGGCCGGTTGGGGTAATCGGCGGCAGAGTTGCTGGTGGCGGCGCGTGCCTGCGTGATGAGTGCCGCGTTAATCACCATAACCACGGCGCAGACCAACGCCACTGTGTGCATTGTGTGCATGGTGTACCTAAGGGGCATGGATCAATCCGCGTCGTAACCCGGCTCGACGCGCATGTCGATCACGCACGCCTTGCCTTCGCGCACCGCGGCGATGCCTTTCTCGATTGCCGGCTGTATATCGGCGACATTGGTGATCGGCCCATAACCAACCGCGCCCTGCGCGCGCGCCATGGCGGCGAGATCGATATCCGGGTCGCCGATGTGCTGGCCGATCCAGCGGTTCTCCGCCGGGCGGCCGCGCTCGACGGCCATGTGTTCCTGATGGCGTTCGTCGTTAAAATAAGAACGATTGTTCATGATGATCATCAGGCACGGTATCTGGTAGTGCGTTGCCGTCCACACCGAGGTGTTGCCCATGATGAAATCGCCATCACCGATCAGGCCGATCGGCAAACGGCCGCTGCCCTTGATCGCGAGCGCCGCTCCTACCGTGATGCCGGGGCCTGCGCCGACACCGCCGCCGCCGTCAAAGCCGACGTAATCAAGCGGATGACGAAACGGCAGATACGCGCCGCTCCATCCGAGCGGCAGGCGCGTGATGCAAAAGTCGCTGTCGCCCAATGCCGCGCGCAGCCCATCGCCGACGCCGCGTATGGTGACGTTCTTGTCCGGCGGCAGTGATTTCTTTTCGGTAACCGGCAACGCCTTCGGCTTGCGCGGCGCCACGGCCTGCAACAGTTGCGGCACTACGCTATCCGGATCGCACATCATGTAGAGATCAACCGGCGGCAGCGCCTGGTAATCCATGCTCCAGCCGCGATGCGCATGTGCGTCACATGACACGTTGATGATTTTCGCGGTGACGGGCTTGTTGCTCAGGGCTTGTTTCAACGACCCGGCGAGATCGAGCCAATCAAGCGACAGAATCACATCGGCCTCGGCCAGCAATTTTCTCGCTTCGGGGGCGAGCCGGTTGCCGGGCGGGGCGACATGCAAACGGTGATCGGTGGGGAACGCCGCCGCGAGCTTAATGTGTGTGAGCACGGGGATTTCAAGTTTTTCGGCGAGCGCGATACGTGTATTCCAGTTTTCCATGCTGCGCGAGCAACGGCCCACGAGCATCACCGGATTTTTGGCGTCCGCCAGCAGTTTGACGGCGGCGGCGATTTGATCCGCCGGCGCGGGCGGCGAGGGTGGCGGCGCGTAACGCGCGACGTTGGGCAACGCGGGCGAGCCGGCGATTTTTTCTTCTTGTATGGTCACGTCGAGGTTCACGTACACCGGGCCGCGCGGCGCGGTCTGCGCGATCTGGCTCGCGCGCAGCAGCGCTTCGAGCGCGGCGGCCACCGAGCCGGGCTGGTTGTCCCACTTGGTGTAGTTGCGTACCAGCGCGCCCTGATCGGAACACGTGTGTATCCACTCGATCCACGGGCGGCGTTTGGCCGCATCCCACGCGCCGGTAGCACCAATCACCAGCACGGCCGAGCGGTCGCACCAACTGTTGAATATCGGCATCGCCGCGTGCATCAAGCCGACATTGGAATGCAAGGCTGCCGCCATCATCCTGTCGGAGGCCTTGAAGTAACCCTGCGCGATGTGCACCGCGGTTTCGTCGTGCAGACACAGCAGCATCTGCGGCGCGCGGTTGCCCAGATAATTGACCAGGCTGTCGTGCAGCCCGCGATAACTGGCGCCGGGATTTAACGCGATGTACGGTATCTCCATCTCGCGCAGCAGCGCGGCAATCGCGTCGCTGCCCCAGTGGTTTTCGGATTCGCGCGCGGGTACCGGGGTGTCGTGTGCGATGGCGGTTGATTTATTGGGTGTGGTCGTCATTTTGGTTCTCCACTTGGGGAGGGGCTGAAAAACTTCTTCGACGCAGATTAACTCGGATTTTCGCGGACAGGTTCTGGGGTTAATCTGCGTTCATCCGCGTTAATCCGTGTCGAAGGTTTTGAGGTTTATCAATCCACGCGCGCGCCGGATTGTTTGATCACGTTCGCCCACTTGCTGATTTCGCCCTTGACGTGCGCGGCGAGCTGCTCGCGCGTGCTGCCCACGGGCACCACGCCTTCGTCGCCGAGGCGCTGCTTGATGTCCGCGCTTTGCATGATTTTCGCGATCTGTGCGTTGAGCACGTTGAGGATTTCGGCAGGCGTTCCCGCCGGTGCAAACAAGCCGTACCACTGGCTTGATTCGTAACCTTTCAACCCGGCCTCGGCGACGGTGGGCAGGTTCGGCATCACTGGCAGCCGCTCGCGGCTGGTGACCGCGAGCGCGCGCAAACGGTTGGTCTTGATGTGCGGCCCGGCGTTGATCGCGGGCAAAAACATGATCATCGCTTCGCCACCCATCAGCCCGATCATCGCCGGGCCGGAGCCGCGATACGGTATGTGGATCATCTTCACGTTGGCCATCACGTTGAACAATTCGCCCGCGAGATGCGGCGTGCTGCCGCTGCCGGAACCAGCAAAGCCGATTTCGCCGGGTTTTGCTTTCGCCAGCGTGATGAGTTCACTCACTGATTTTGCCGGAAGCGACGGATGCGCCACCAGCACATTGGGGCCAAAGGCGATCAGGCTGATCGCCTCGAAATCGCGTATCGGATCGTACGGTGCTTTGCGATAAAGGCTCGGTGACGTAACAAAATTAGCGCCATTCACCATCAACGTGTAGCCATCCTTTGCCGACTTGGCGACCACTTCGCTGCCGATCATGCCATTGGCGCCGCCGCGGTTTTCTACAACGAAAGTGCGGCCGAGATTCTCGGACAGTTTTACCGCGGTGAGACGGCCGAGGCTATCGACGCCGCCGCCGGGCGGGAAGGGCACTACTATGCGTACGGGGGCGTTGGGGTAGGGTTGTGCGTTTGCGGTGGCGGCGGCGAGCAAAAAAAGCTTCACCGCAGAGGCGCAGAGGCGCAGAGGAAGCGGGGAGGAAAAACGAACTGCCTTATTTTTTGGAAGTTCTCTGCGTGATCTCTGCGCCTCTGCGCCTCTGCGGTTAAGCATTTCTGTCCCTGGTTTAGCCGGTTGCACGCTGCCACGCCTTTATCAACATGCGCGCGGCCCACTCTACCGCCATCTCGCGTTTGTATGCCGCCGAGCCGCGCACGTCGGACATCGGTTGCGCCAGCGCGCGCACTTGCTGCACGGCATCGCGTAACAGTGCCTCGCCGTAACGCTTGCCGGCAAGTTGCTTCAAGTCGAGCACGATGGGTTTCCAGCCCACGCAACCCACGACCACGCGCGCCGCCGCACAGGCGCCCGCCGCATCGAGTGTTACCGCGGCGGCAACGTTGACCGTCGGAATCTCCAGCGCGCCGCGCAGCATGTATTTGTGGAATGCCGAGCCGGTGCGCGGGGCGGGACGGCCGCATTCGATGCTCACCACCATTTCGTCCTTGGCGTAGCGCTTGTCAAAGGCCTCTGTCAGCAAAAGCGTGCGCCGTCCCGCCGGGCCTGCCAGCGTGACGCGCGCATTCAGCGCAAGCAGCGCAATCGGAAGATCAAAGCCGCCGATCAGCGGGCCTATGCTGCCGCCCACGGTAATCATGCGCCGCAGGCGCGCGTGGCCGACCTCTTCGAGGGCATCGTCGATGGCTTCGTACAGTTGTTTAAGTTGCGGATTATCAAAGATGCGCTGCTGATTGACCGCCGCGCCTGCGCGCAACGTGCCTTGCGCGTCGATGGTGATTTCCTGCAACTCGGGCACACGGATGATGGATACGAGCCGCTTCGCCTGCGGATAACCGGTACGCTCGCGCCGCAGCGCGTGCGACATGCCGCCCGCGACAAGCGCGGTGTCGCCCTCAGTGAGCATCGTGACAATTTCATCGACGGACTTTGCAAACACAAATTCCGGATTCGCCACGCGCGGCCCGGAGGGTTTGCCCACCGACAGCCGCGACCACATGCCGCCTTTGGGCTCGACAGGTGGCGTGACTTGTTCATTTGCATACAACTGGGGATTCAGTGCGCGATGAATTTTCTCCGAGGTGATCGGCAAGTCGTAGATGCGCACGCCCACCGCATCGGCGATGGCATTCGCGATGCACGCGGGTATTGCGTCAAGCCCGATTTCACCAAGACCTTTCGCGCCGAACGGGCCGGAAGGCTCATAAGAATCCGCGAATGCGACGTGCATCTTCGGCAAGATGCCCGCGGTGGGAATTGGATAGTCTTTCAATTGCGGATCAGTGGGCTGGCCGTTCCACCAGTCGAAGTATTCGGTCATCGCCAGACCCAGGCCCTGCACCATCGCGCCTTCGACCTGACCCAAAGCCATCGTCGGGTGTATCACCGTGCCGCAATCGACGGTGGCCGCGAGCTCGGTGACGGTCACCATGCCGGTGCCACGATCGACTTCGACTTCCGCTGCCTGTGCGGTGAAATTGTAGGAACCGGATTCGTTGCCGAAGCGGCTGTGATCGGGAAACTCACTCGGATTGTCGAAGTTGCCCACGCCGATGATTGGCTGCCCGCCGGGCTTGTAAATGTTGGCGCGCACGATGGCCGACACTGGTTTGTAGGCCGACTCCGGCCCGGCCTTGGGGCCGATCTCGCCGCTGATGATGGTGAGGTCTTCCACCGGCAGCTTGAATTGTTCGGCGGCCGCGGCCATCAACTGCTTGTGCGCTTCACCGGCGGCGCGGCGCACCGCGTTGCCCGCGACGTAGGTAACTCTACTGGCGAGCGCCCCCAGCGCATACGGATGCACATCCGTATCGGGCCGCGTGATGTCCACGCTCTCGTAGGCGAGGCCGAGTTCCTCGGCGGCGATCTGGCGCAGTACGGTCAACGTGCCCTGGCCGATTTCACCCTCGCCGCTGATGATGGTCGCGCGGCCGTCGTCGTTAATGCGCACGATGGCCGAGCTGCCGTCCCAGTCGCCGAAGCTGCGGCGGCCATTCACATGGATGCTGCATCCCATGCCCAAGCCCCGGTTGGGTTTTTTGTTCTTGTGTTTTTCTTTCCAGTGGATCAGTTCAGCCGTCTTGTCGATGCACTGCTTCAATTCGCAACTGGTGATCTTGTGATTGTGCGGCGACACGTCGCCCGGCTCGACCGCGTTCATGCGCAGCAAATCAACCACGCTGATGCCGAGCTTCCCGGCGGCGAGATCCCACGCCTGTTCTACCGCCCAATCCGCCGACGGATTGCCGAAACCGCGAAACGCCCCAGTGGGCACGAGGTTCGTGTACACCAGCTTCGAATGCGCGCGCGCATTCGGATATTTGTAAAGCGCGTCGTGGCGCACGGTGGCCGCGCCCAAAATCGCCTGCGACTTGCCGGTATATGCGCCGTTGTCGGCCCACATTTTTATTTCTTTCGCCAGCACGCGGCCGTTGCGGCTGAACCCCAGCCGCACCCAGTAGCGCATGGGCATTCGCGGGTGGCTCGCAAGGAACTCCTCTTCGCGCGTGTGGATCAGCTTCACCGGCTTGCCCGCGCGGCGCGCGAGCATGGCGCAGATCACCGAGCAATTATCGTCGCCTGATTTGCCGCCGAAGCCGCCGCCAACTTCGGTCTGGATCACGCGAATGCGGTTCTCCGGAACGCCCAGCGCCACCGCGTAGCGCCCGCGCGCGAGATACGGCGTCTGCGAATTGCACCACATCGTCACGCGGCCCTCGGCCCAAAGTGCTACGCAGCCGATGGTCTCCAGCGCCGTGTGCCACTGGCGCTGTGATTCCCACGTGCCCTCGACGATGCAGTCGGATGCATTGAACCCGGCATCGACATTGCCGCGCTCGAAATTGAATTCGTGCGCGATATTGCCGGTGCAGTCGTCATGCACCTGCGGTGCACCCGGCGCCATGGCTTGATCGAGCGACAGCACCGCCGGCAACACTTCGTATTGCACAATAATTTTATCGACTGCCGCACGCGCGATCTCCGGCGTGGCTGCGGCAACGGCGGCAACTTCATCACCAACATAACGTACGCGCCCGATGGCCAGTGGATAAAGATCAGGCCGGAACGCGCCCCATTTCTTTTGCGCGGTGTCCGCACCCGTGAGCACGGCTTTCACACCGGGCATCGCCGCGGCGGCGCTGATGTCGATGGAGAGAATGCGCGCATTCGGATGCGGGCTGCGCAGCACCGCGCCATGCAGCATGCCGGTAAGGTGCATATCGGCGACGTAAAGCGCCGCGCCCGTGACTTTCGGCACGGCGTCGGTGCGTTGGACGTCTTTGCCGACTACGAGGAGGCCGGCGGCTCTTGGGTCGGGGGCGTTCATGCCTTCCTCCCCGATCTCCGCACCGCAATCGCATCCCGATAAGCCTCGAATATCCGCGCATACCCCGTGCACCGGCAATAAACACTATCCACACTCGCGCGAATCTCTTCCTCGGACGGATCGGGATTTTTCTCCAGTAGCGAGCATGCCTGCATCACATGCCCCGGTATGCAGATACCGCATTGCAGCGCAGTTTTGTTCACAAACGCCTGCTGCACCGGATGCAGATGTTCGATGCCGGCCAAGCCCTCGATGGTGCGCACGTCCGTGCCGTCGCAATGTGCCGCGAGTTGCAGGCACGCGGGCGCGGGTTCGCCGTCGATGATGACAGTGCAGATGCCGCACGCGCCGATCGCGCAGCCGACCTTGGTGCCGGTGAGCTTCAAGTCTTCGCGCAATACGTCGATCAGCAAGCGGTCGCTCGCCTTGAGTGCGATTTCGACTTCATCGCCGTTGAGGGTGAATTTGATCAGCATCGGGAATCAACTTGAAAGAGGCCGTGATTATAAGCGCAAGCACGCGAACCGTCTTAAAATGTGCCGTCGTTTTAGCCCTTGGAGCCGCCCGTGTTCGACACTCATTTTCACATCATCGATATGCGTTACCCGGTGCAGGAAAATCAGGGATTTTTCCCGCCGTCGTTCCCCGCGCCGGACTATCAGGCGCGCACCGCGGGCCTCGGCATCACCGGCGGCAACGTGGTGTCCGGTTCGTTTCAGGGCTTCGACACCGGCTTCATGCACGAGGCGCTGCGTGTGCTGGGGCCCACGTTCACCGGCGTGATTCAGATTCCGTCCACCGCAAGTGATGAAGAGATACTCAAGCTCGACGCAATAGGTGTGAGGGGCGTGCGCTTTAACATGGCGCGCGGCGGCTCTGCCGACGTGGCCGATCTTGAAAACGTTGCGAAGCGCGTATGGGCGCTCGCGCACTGGCACGTGGAGTTGTATGCCGATGCACGCGATCTTGCGACCATGGTTGATACGCTCGGCGCCTTGCCCGCGGTGAGCATCGCGCATCTGGGCATGTCCGACGAGGGTTTGCCGACGCTGCTAAAGCTCGCCGAAAAAGGCATGATGGTCAAAGCCACCGGCTTTGGACGCATGACGCTCGATCCGGTGAAAGGCATACGCGCGCTGATTGCGGCGAATCCGGATTGCCTGATGTTCGGCACCGACCTGCCGTCGCAGCGCGCGCGGCGTGCGTTTTTGCCTTCGGATATTGATTTGCTTCGAGACAACATTGGCGCGGCAAACTTGCGCAAAGTGTTCTTCGACAATGCGGTAAAGTTCTACAGACCGCGTCAGATGCCGGTTTATATTCCTTAAAATAGTCAATAAAAACAATAACTTATACGTATTCAACTTTCATTGTGAATTCAACGGGTTTATAGATTGGGCGGCAACAACTTCACCACGTCACCCGTCGCAGCGTCGATCAAAACCACGCCAAATCCACGCCGCGTGCGTAGCGGCGCGTAACGCAGTTCGGATGCCTTGCGCCCGGAGCCGGCAAGGTATTTTTCCATCATGCCGGCCATTTCTTTATCCTGCTTACGGGCGGATTCAAGCGGCTGACTTTTCTTGACGACCTGTGCTTTGTAGCCGGCATATGGCACGTAGTACTGCGGATGGTGGCGCAGGTCTTTCCCGCCTCCCAGCGTTTCGAACGTGCGTTGCATGCGCTCGTTTTCGTCCGCGGGCGGTTCCACCGCCATCAGCACCGGCCCGGTGATCGACAGCGAGCGAAATTCGGGATGACGAGCCTTGGCCAAATCCGCGTCGTCCAGCTCAATTGCGCGCACGGTCTCAAATTGGTCGACAACGAATGCGATGAATACCGGGCGTGCCACGAACATGACATAACACCCGTACACCAGCGCGGAAACCTGCACTATCCCGATAACGGCAAGATCGAAGCGCAGGCCGCGCTTGCCGGCCTTGAAAATGATCAGCGTGATCAGCGGGCCAATCACGATATCCACGGCAACCAGTATGATCAACAAACCGCTGCCGCCCTCCGCGGTAAACAGCGGCGGCGGATACCAAACGCCGAGCATGATCGCCACCGCGATGGCGGCGATGGCGGCGCTGATCAGTAGATGCAGACCGGAGGCCTGCCAGCGGGAAAACGCTTTTGCGGGAGAAATCGTAGCGTCTGTCATTTTGCGTCCGGGATTATCAATGGTCAGGGTGAGCAAATTATATTTATTTTGCGGCGCGCGTAAAGAGGGGTGCACGAGTGGACGAAAGATGCCGCGCGGCCCGTCAGCCGCAAATGGGAGATGAATTAAACGCGGGTTGGCGCCGCCAGGATGTTTGATTCAAGCGCCGGCAAAAATGTCCAGAAGTTCCGCGGGCGAGAGAATTCTGTATTCGCCTTCCGCTATATCGCCGAGCAGAAGCGCCCCCGTCTGAAAGCGGTGCAACGCGACGACGTGATTGCCGAGCGCGGCGAACATGCGCCTTATCTGGTGATAGCGCCCCTCGGTGAGTATCATCACGCCGCTGGTGGCGCTCTCCGCGCGCCACGCCGCAGGTTTCAAAGGCTTGTCGTCATCCTTGAGCATGAATTGCCCAGTGGCGAACAAGGCCGTTTCGTCACCCCGGCACGGATCGCGCAGCGTAACGCAGTAATGCTTGGGCGGATGGGTCTTGGGATGAATCACACGATGCAGCAGATCGCCGTCATCGGTAAAAAGCAGTTGGCCGGTGCTGTCCCTGTCCAGCCGCCCGATGGTGGATAGCGCGGGCTTGCGCGCCCGGTAACGATCCGGCAGCAGATCATAAACCAGCGCACCCTGCGCATTGCGCGAGCAAGTGTAGTCTCTGGGCTTGTGCATCATCAGCGTGAGCGGCGCGGGCTGGTCGATTGCCGCACCGTCGAATAGCAACGCGCCGGTGCGCACGAGATCAAGCGCGATGGTTTGCGCAGCGTCCTTGATTGCCGCGCCGTTTAACGTGACTCTCCCCGCGCGGCACGCCGCTGCAATCTCTTTGCGGCTGGCGTAACCCAGATTGGACAGCAGGCGGTCCAGCCGCGTGGTAGGGGTGGAGGGGATATTGAGGGTGGAAAACTAGCGAGCGTTGCGGCGGGTCGGCGTGTGGGGATTGTACGCGGATTGTCAAGGCGTCCACCAATACCGCACCACATGAAAAAACACCGGTGCGGAAAAGCACAGCGAGTCGATGCGGTCGAGCATGCCGCCATGTCCTTCGATCAGAGTGCCCCAGTCCTTGACGCCGCGGTCGCGCTTGATCGCGGACATGACCAGCCCGCCGAGAAAGCCCAGCAATGTGATGGCGAGCGAAATCAATGCGGCTTGCGCGACAGTGAATGGCGTGATCCACGCGAGGCTTGCGCCCAGTGCCACTGCGCTGACGATGCCGCCGATGAATCCTTCCACTGTTTTCGATGGCGATAGTTCGGGTGCGATTTTGCGTCGGCCGACGAGCTTGCCCCAGATGTATTGCAGCACGTCGCTGGCCTGCACCACGAGTATCAAGAACACCAGCAGGAACGCGTTGCGGCCTTCGTAGCCGGGGATGGTCAGCGTCAATAGCGCGGGCACGTGCGAGATGCAGAACACACTTACCATCAATCCCCATTGTATGGTCGCGGTGCGCTGCATGTAATTCTGGATGTCGCCCGATACCGCGGCGAGCACGGGCAACATTAGAAACGCGTAGACGGGAATGAAGATCGAGTAGAGGCCGTACCAATCCATCCAGATCAGCAAATACTGGAATGGCAGCACGATGAAGAAACACACCGCCAGCGCCCAATGGTCACCGCGCCGGCTGGGCGTGAGTGTTGCGTACTCGCGTAGTGCGACGAACGACACCAGTGCGAACAGCACGATCACGCCGATTTTGCCAAGCCACAGCGCCGCGCCGAGCAGTGCCGCCATCACCCACCACGCGCGGATGCGCTGGTTCATGTTGTCGATGGCGGCGTGCGGTTTGCCGCGCGCGGTGGTGGCCTTTAGTATAAAGCCGACGACAGAGGCGAGCATAAGCACGCCGAGAATCGCGCTGGTGAGCCAGAGTGCGTGTGGAGTCATTGCGGTTGCACCGATTGCGCCAGCGCCAGCAGCGCGCCGCGTGCGCGCGCGATGAACGCGGCTTTTTCTTCGCCCGGTTGATAACGCACCGGTGCGCCGAAGTTTACCGAACACAGCAGCGGCAGCGGCACGATTTCACCCTTGGGCAGCACGCGGCCGAGGTTATCGACCCACACCGGGATCAATTCGATTTGCGGCCGGCGCGAGGCCACGTGAAAGAGGCCGCTCTTGAACGGCAGCAAGGTGTCCGACGTGGTGTTACGCGTGCCTTCGGGGAAAACAATCAGCGAATCGCCTCTATCCAGCGCATCGGTCATCGCGGCTATCGGATCGGGCGCGCTGGGCTTGGGAACGCGCTCGACCAGTACTCCGTGCAGCACCTGATGGATCAGATAGCGGCGCAGCCGGCCCACGTCCCAGTAATCCGCGCCGGCCACCGGGCGCGTGCGTGCGCGCAAGGCTGGCGGCAGCGAGGCCCAGATCAAGATGAAATCGGCGTGACTGCGGTGATTGCCGTAGTAGATGCGCAGCACCGGTTGCGGCGCGCAGCCGCTCCAGCGTGCCTGCGCGCCGGTGAGCAGCCGCGTGAATCCGGTGAGTGCGTATGCGATGAGGTGCGCGAACCACTTCATGAGCGTTTGAGTTGCGTTGCGTATTGATCGAGCAGATCGAGTTGCTCGCGGTGCAGCACCGCTTGCGGACGCGCCTTGAGTATTTGCGCCGCGGCGTCATTGGCGTCAACAGCATGCCCGCTCGCGATCAGCCATGCGGCGACAGCGCTGGCGCTGCGCGAGTAACCGAGCGCGCAGCAGACCAGCACCGGGCCGTTTTGCAGCGCGTTGGTGATTGCGCGCGCCGCTGCGTCAAGGTGCGCAACGTCAAGAGGGGCGAGATCAAGCACGGGCAGACTGATGTAGTGCGCGCTATCGGCGCGGCGCGGCAGTTCGGCGCAAAGATCAACCAGCGTATTCACGCCGGGCGGCAGTTCGCCATTTTTTGGAATGCGTCCCAGCCACACATTCGGTGCGACTTGATTCGCCTTGTGCGCATTGCGTGTCCACGCGCGCGAGTTGCCCCACGCGCCGATGAGATACGGCGCCAGCAGCCACAGGCTTGCCTGTGATAGCATTCCATTACTATTTTTCTGGAATGAATTATCGTTTAAAAACAAATAGATAGCGCTCACCATAATGAGTGACACACTGAGCCACAGCAGCCAAAGATAGACACCGCCCAGCGTAATCGAAAGTAAAGCAATTGCCAGCGCGCACACGAAGTATCGCAGCGCCAGGGAGCGCCGCTGCGCGCTTGATGTGCGCGCCGCTTGTGAAAATATCGACGCCCGATCATCGGGGAATAGCCACACGCACAACCACCCCGCGAGCAATCCCGTGGGCACGTCGATGAAGTGATGCTGAAAAGTAGTGAGCACCGAGATGCCGATCAGCGCGAACCACACGTGCAGCAGCCAGCGCCAGACACCATGCAAGTGGCGCGCATAAAGCACCCACAGAATGATCAGCAGCGTGATGTGCAGCGCGGGCGCCTGATTGAACGGCTTGTCGAAACCCGTGAGCGTGTCGAACATCAAGCCGAAGATGCCATCGGACGGCGGGCGCACAAAGGTTTGCTGCAATGGAAAAAGAATGAAGCAGGTGACGCCGATAATCTGCGCGGCAAGCAGGCGCCAGGCGTGCGTGTCGAGTTCTTTTTTAGTGACGCAAACAAAAAGAGAGATTGCGTAGAAGATATCAATCGACCAGTAAGGAACGATGGTCCACGGCACAAAGGGAATGTGGCGTTCCCAATCGAAAACGATTGAAGCCACGTCGCCACGCTGGCTGGCGAGCCAGTTGGCGAAGCCGTAGGTGGCGAAGAACAGCGGGCCGAGGAAGGCCAGCCATGCGGCTGCACGTTTCCAAGGGTGTGTTGGTAACCGTGGTTTGATATGTGATGCCATTAAACGCAATGATAAGCGGAACAGACGAGCGAAGCAGGGGAGGCTGGCGCATGTAGAACGCGTGGGTCGGAACTGTAGGTCGGAACGTGCAGCGGTTCCGACACAATCGTTGCCATGCCAACTCCGCTTGTCGGAACCGCTGCGCGTTCCGACCTACGTCTTCTGCGCCAGCGACACCGTAAATATTCCCCATTCATCCGTCCATTGCTCAAGCTTGCGAAAGCCGGCGTGCTCAACCAGTTGGTCGAGTTCCAATTGCGTGCGCCGGCGCATGACCCATGCCTGGTGGCCGCGATGGCTGGTGAGCGTGCGTGCGATGAATTCGAGTTGCGGGTGCCATGGCTGGCCGGTGTAGACAAGGTAGTTGCTGCTCTCGACAGCGCGTGCTATGCCGCGCAGCGATTGACTAACCTGCGAATTGTCGGGGAAGAGTTCATACAAACCCGACACCACGGCGACAGTGGGCTTGGGCGACATTGCAGCGACGCTGTTCTCGTCGAACGCATCACCCTGCTCGAAGCGTGCAACACTGGATAAGTTTTTCTCTTTAATCAGCGCTGCGCCATTCTTTACGTTCGCGTCGCTGTAGTCGCGCAGCAAAATCGACTCGGGCGGTGGCATTATTCTCGAAGCGGCCTCAAGCACGTATCGCCCATGCCCTGCCGCGATATCGGCGATGTTCACAGCGCTGCCCGAGGCACGCACGCGCTGCGCGGCCTTGGCGATGGCGGCTTCAAGATGAACCTTGCGCACACGTATACCGCGCCAGCCGACGGCATCGATGTAGTTGCGGTCGATGATGCGGCCCAATGGTATCGTGCCGCGCGCTTCGTTGCGATAGACGTAATCCAGCGTCGCGCCGGAATCGAAGCCGGTGGCGAGCCCGAGGCTGATGCCTTCGGATAGGCGGCCCAGTGTGCGCATCGACAATCGCGTGGCGGCGAATTGCATGTTTTTCAGCGACAGCGCGGGCAACGGCTGACGCAAGCGTTGTTCTTCGTCATGCGTGTAGCCTTGTTTGTCTGCATCAAGCAGGGAGTGGGTTTCCACGGGGGCGGCAAAGCGCGCTGTGATGAAAGCGCGGATTTTGTCGAGTGCAACCGCGCGATCTTTCTCCCCCAAGGTGTCGTGAAGAAAACCCGGTAGTTCGATTAGTTCTTTGGTCTTCGAGCCGAGATTTTTGTAAAACTCGCGCTGCGGGCCTTGATGTACCACCCAGTCGTTGCCGCTGATCAGCACCTGAGTCGGCAGGTGAATGGCCTGCGCATCGGGCACCACGCGATCCGCGGCGTCGTACAGGCCGAGCAGAATGCGCACCGAGATCGAGCGTGTAATCAATGGGTCGGTATCGTAGGAGCGCACACGTTCCATGTCGTGCGTGAGAAATTTGGCCTTGACGTAGGAGGTGATGAAAAAATTGCCGCGCAATTTGTAGAGCAGCGCCAGCCCCGCGCGCGCGAACGGCACATACAATTTGACCTTGAACGCCGGCGCGGTGAGCACCAGGCAACGCACCTTGGGCGCGTAGTCGTGCGCCCACGCCGACACCAGCACCGCGCCTACGCTCTGGCCGATGACGGCGATGTTCTCCGCCGCGATGCCATGCGTGGCAGCGATGTGACGGATAAACGTATCGACATCCTTCGCCGAATGTTCAAAGCCGGGGCTGTCGCCGCGCGCGCCCGGCGAGCGGCCGTGCCCGCGTGCATCCCACGCGAACATCGCGCAATCATCGAGCTTCAGTTCGTCGACGATGTGTTGCAAGCGGCCCGAATGTTCGTGGCCGCGGTGAAAGATCACCACCGCCTTTTCTGCCTTGAGGGCAGGCCAGTGGCGGTAAAACAATTCAACGCCGTCGTGCGTGGTGAAGATATTCTCTTCGGCAGTGCGCATCAGGTGGTTCCCTTGGCGTTACGTTCTTTGAGTGCGCCGCGCACACGGTTCACAATAGTCAGCGCGGTAAGCGCGGCTACTGTAATCCAAACCCAGTTTACATAGGGGGCAATCGGCACGGATAAACCCGCCAGCAAGCCCATCACGCCGAACACCGCCGCGCGGTCGCTCTTGCCCATCGGCCCGTCGTAACGGCGGCTGGCGCCGATGGTAATGCCCAGCACGCCGGCGAACTCGCTTAACATCGCGAGCACAATCACCAGCACGATCAGCCACGGATTCGATCCGGCGATAAACGCAAACGGCAGATACAACGCCGCGTCGGCTATTACGTCACCCAGTTCATTCAGTATCGTGCCCAGCGCGGAGGCTTGCGCGAACTCGCGCGCGAGCATGCCGTCGATCGCGTTGAGCGCCATGCGCAGCGTGAACCACAGTGGAATCAGCACAAACAGCCACGCGTGTTGCGGCATCGCGATAATCAGCAACGCCAGTGCGACTGAAATCACGCAGGCTGCGACAGTGACTTGATTCGCAGTGACGCCCGCAGTGTGCAGTTGGCGCACCAGTGGGCGCAGCAGCGCCTGAAAGCGCGGCTTCAGTGCGTAGATGCTCATGTGTGCGTGAGCGTGTCCACGCAGCCGGGCGTTATCCATGGCGGCATCAACAATGGAATCTGTAAGTATTTGTTTTTAAACACATTTTACCATTCGTGCAAATGGAGGCACACACCCAACTCAACATTAAACACTAACAATCATTCCACTTTCACATTCGCCACGCGCACCACCTTCGCCCACTTCGCAAGATCGGACTTGATCACCGCGGCGAACTCCGCCGGTGTATTGCCGACAGGCGCGACGCCGGTGGTGATCAGCCGTTCACGCACGTCGTTGCTCGACAGCGCCTTAATCGCTTCGGCATGCGCACGCGCGATGATGTCGGCCGGCGTGCCGCCCGGCGCGAACAACGCGTACCACGAAATGAGTTCGTAGCCCGTCGGCCCGCCCGCTTCGGCGATGGTCGGAATATCGGGTGCGACCGCCGTGCGTTTCTTGTCGCCCAGGCCCAGCGCGCGCAGACGCCCCGACTTGATGTGCGGCAGCGTGGCCTGTATCGAATCAAGCCCCAGCATCGTGTGCCCGCCCATGATGTCGATCAGCAGCGGCGCGCTGCCCTTGAACGTAATGTGCGTCATGCGGATGCCGGTCAGTTGCGAAAACAATTCCGCGCCCAGATGGTTGATGCCGCCGACCCCCGGCGAGCCGTAGGTCAATTCACCGGGGCGGCTCTTGGCGAGCGCCACCAGCTCGCGCGGGTTGCGCGCGGCGAGCGAGGGGTGGCACACCAGCACGAAAGGCGCTTCGCCCAGATTGGTGATGGCCGGCATGTCGCGCACGGTATCGAACGGCATTTTCGCGTGCACGTTGGGGTTGATGGTGACGGTGCCGGTGGTGGCGCTGATCAACGTGTAGCCGTCGGGCGCGGATCTGACGCCCGCTTCCATGCCGATGATGCCGTTTGCACCCGAGCGGTTCTCAATAACGAACGCCTGTTTCGTGTTCTCGCCCATCTTCTGCGCCACCACGCGCACGATCATGTCGAGCCCGCCGCCCGCGGGGAAAGGCACGATTACGCGCACGGTCTTCGCCGGGTATGCGGCGGCGGGCGCTTGAGCGTGCGCCATGGGAGAGGCCATTGCAGTCAGTAAGGCGGAAAAAACGATCACGTAGCGATGTTTGACCGGCACGTTGTCTCCTGTGATTTAAGATGAGAGCCGCCATTCTTACACACGGCGAAAAATTCAGTCCATATGTTCAGTGGCGAGGCGTTGACCTGGCCGCCTGTTGGTAGAATCGCCGTCAGTTCAACTCAGGAGCAGATAATGGAAAGCAAAGGCAAACAGTTTAGAGAATTGCTCAAACAACCCGGCATCATCATTTCGCCCGGCGTCTACGACGGCTACAGCACGCGGCTGGTGGAGGCGGCGGGCTTTAAGGTTGGCGCCATATCGGGCGCCGGCGTATCGGAGAGCCGGCTGGGCTGGGCCGACCGCGGCGTGATGACGTTTGAAGTCAATCTCGACAACGCGCGCAGGCTTGCCGATTGCTGCGACACATTATTGCTGCGCGCCGATGCCGACACCGGCTACGGCAACGCGATGAACGTGCACTTCGTGGTGCGCGCGTTCGAGAAAGCGGGTGTGGCCGCGCTGATGTTCGAGGATCAGGTGTGGCCCAAGCGCTGCGGCCACATGCGCGGCAAATCGTGCATCCCCACCAGCGAAATGGTGCAAAAGGTCAAGGCCGCGGTCGATGCGCGGCGCGACGACGATTTTGTCATCATTTCGCGCACCGATGCGGCGGGCCCCTTGGGCGTGGATGAGGCGATAGACCGCCTGAACAAATACGCCGAAGCGGGTGCCGATTGCATGTACGCCGACGCGTTGATGTCGAAGGAAGACATCGCCAAGGTGGCAAAGAATGTGCCGAAGCCGCTGATCGTCAACATGGGGTTGGGCTTGCGCTCGCGCAACACCACGCCGCTGATGACGCCCAAGGAACTCGAAGCCGTCGGCGTGAAGGTCGTGAGCTATCCGCGCATGTTGTCCACGGCGGCGTTGAAAGGCATGATGAACGCGCTGGATGTGTACAAATCCGATGTGATGGAAAAAAACCTCGTGGTCAATCGGCCGGATTTGTGCGCGGGTTTCGAGGAATTGAACGCGCTGATGGGCATGCAGGCGCTGGACGATATCGAAAGCAAGTTTGTTGGGGGTTAAGTAAAACCTCGAAATCTTCACCGCAGAGGCGCAGAGACGCAGAGAACACCCGCGGAGAAAAACAAAATCGTTTTTGGGTTTTCTCTGCTTAACCTCCGCGCCTCCGCGGTGAAAGTAGTGGTTATTTTCTGGAGAAACACCCATGGGCATGACCATCGCCGAAAAAATTCTCGCCACTAAAAGCGGCCGTAAAACCGTCGCGCCCGGCGACGTGGTGACGGTGCATCTGGATACCATCATCCTGTTCGACAACAATTTTGTGCCGAGCAATTGGCGCGATATTCAGCGTGTGTGCGACCCCGAGCGCATCGTGGTGGTGTTTGATCATCGTGTGCCCGCGCCGAACCAGATTGCCGCCGGCGCGCATCGCACCGGGCGCGAGTTCGCCAGGCGCTTCGGCATCAAGCGCGTGCATGATGTGGGGCGCGAGCAGGGGATCAGTCACCAACTGGTGGCGGACTACGGCTACGCCGTGCCCGGCACGACGCTGGTGTGCAGCGACTCGCACACGTGTAGCGGCGGCGTATTCAACTGCCTTGCGCGCGGCGTGGGCGGGCCGGATATCATTTATGCGGCGGTCAAGGGCGAGACCTGGTTTCGCTGCGGCGAGACGATACGTTACGAACTCGAAGGCACGTTGCCGAAGGCCGTGACCGCCAAGGATGCGTTTTTGCAGATCGCCGGCGTGCATGGCGACCACGCGACGCAAAATGTCGAGTACGGCGGCAGTGGTGTTGCGGGTTTGAGCATCAACGCACGTAAAACGATTACCACCATGTCGGCCGAGCTGTCTGCCGAATTCGCCACCTTTGAATGCGACGATACGCTCACGCAATGGGTGCAGGCGCGCACGCAGCGTGCGTTTGAGGCCGTTGCCCCCGACGCCGATGCGAAGTACAAAGCCGTGCGAACGGTGGATCTGTCATCGCTGGAACCGCTGGTCGCGCTGCCCGACAGCGTGGTCAACAACTCGCAGCCGGTGGGCGCGCTGAAAGGCACGCGCATCGATCAGGCGTATATCGGCTCGTGCGCCAACGGCACACAGGACGATCTCGAACTCGCCGCGGCGGTGTTGCGCGGCAGACGTGTCGCCGATGGCGTGCGCCTCATCGTCGTGCCCGCGTCGCAAACGGTGTATCGCGATGCTTTAAAGAGCGGCGCGATAGCCACGCTGGTGGAAGCGGGCGCGACCATCGCACCGCCCACGTGCGGCGCGTGCGGCGGCGGCCACATGGGCGTGCTGGCGGCGGAAGAAACCTGCATCACCTCGAGCACGCGCAACTTCAAGGGCCGCATGGGCGAACCCAGTTCACGTGTGTACATGGCGTCACCTGCTACGGTGGCGGCTTCGGCGATCGTGGGAACGATTGCCGATCCGCGGGATTTCCTGAATTGATAAACCACGGATGAACACAGATAAACGCAGATTTTTCGCTGAGGTGTTATCTGTGTTCATCTGCGTCAATCCGCGTCAAAAAAGGTCTTGAAATGAAATTCAAAGCCAGAGTGTGGAAAGTCGGCGACAACATCAACACGGATTTGATCCTGCCCAACCGTGCGTTTTATCTCACTGCGGAAGAGCAGGTGAGTTACGTCTTCAGCGCCAATCGTCCCGGCTGGGCGCAGCAGGTGCAAAAGGGCGACATCCTGATCGGCGGCAAAAATTTCGGCATGGGTTCCAGCCGCCCGGCAGCACGCTCGCTTAAAAATCTCGGCCTCGCCTGTCTCGTAGCACCCTACATCAACGGATTATTTTTCCGGAACGCGGTGAACTTTGCATTCCCCGCGCTGGAGTGTCCCGGTGTTGACGAAGCATTCGACGAAGGCGATATCGCCGAGATCGAATTTCTCGAAGGGCGCGTGTGCAACGTGACCAAGGGCACCGAACTCATCGCGAAACCGCTGCCGGCGTCGCTGATGGCGATCGTCAACGCGGGGGGTATTTATCCGCTTTTGGAAAAGGAAGGCGCGATATTGCCCAAGGTTGCCGCCAGCAAATAGGGTTTAGCGTGTGCGGTGCGTGCTTGGGAAAAACTGCCGTATTGATAAAACAGCCGCCCAAACAACGGATGGTCAAGGCTGATCTCGACGGTGAATTTTTCACGGTCGATGTTTTTGTGCGCGAGCGTGAAGTGGCCCACGGTGAGCCAGCTCGGCAGTGGGAGGCGCAGCTTGCCGATACGCAAAAAGTAACCGTCATCGCGAAAATACAGCATGTCGCCGTTGTGGCCCTCGGCGCCGAGTTTTATTTTCATGCCCAGACCGTAGGGGAATTGTTCGATGAGTTCGCCGTTGGCGGCGATGCCCATCACCGAGCGAAACTCAAAATCCCCGTCGCGAAAATGATAGAGCCGCTCTTTCACCCATCCCGCGCACGGCGCGGGCGAGAGGTTGAATTCAAACGGCACATTACGTGCGCGCGCCGCCGGCAGTATGCGCACGAATGCAATCAGTTTCGCGATTAACCAGCCTAATGGCGAGCGGTTGATTTCGCTCATGGTGCCGCTAAACGATTGGCGCATTACGCCGGGGGCGAGCGTGAAGCGCGCGCGGATGTCGGGGTGCAGATCGTCCCATTGCTCACCCAACGATTCGCGCAGTACTGCGGCAAAGCCATTCAGAGGTGTTTTCATAAGTAATTGTTTTTGTTACTTATTTTTGAAAAACCTTTTTACACCAAATCGTGCAGCGCCGCTTTGAGCGTGCGATAACGAAACTCGTGATGCAGCGTGCGCAGCTTGCCCGGCAGCACGCATGGGCCTTCGACCAGCATGATGGCCATCTCGCCCAGCAATTTGCGCAACAGTTGCTCGGGGATTCTCAGCCACACCGGGCGATGCGCGGCCACGCCGGCCTCGCGCATGAATTCCTCGTACGACACCGATTCGGGCGCAACCGCGTTGACGGGGCCTTCGATCTTGGCGTCGCGCACCGCGTGCGCGAGTATGCCCAGAGCATCCTCGATGTGCACCCACGACACAAACTGCCGGCCCGTGCCGATCACCGCACCCGCGCCGAGTTTCAAACCCAACAGCATCGGCGGGAACGAGCCGCCAGTGCGCCCCATCACCAGGCCGAAACGCAGCGCCACGTAACGGATGCCGAGCGCGTTGCATGCTTGCGCGCGCGCCTCCCAGCGGTGGCACATTTCACTGGCGAAATCGGATACGTTGGCATTCACCGTCTCGTCGATATTGGTCGCGGTTTGCCCGTAGTAGCCTATTGCCGACGCCTGTATCCACACGCGCGGCCGTGCGGTTGCGCGCGTGGCGTAGCGCAGCAAGTCCTCGGTGGGCGCGAGCCGGCTTTCGAGCAGCACTTGTTTGCGCGCGCGTGTCCACGGCATGCCGATCACCGGCGCGCCGGCGAGGTTCACTACCACGTCGAAATGTTCCTCAGGCGACAGCGCGGTGGTGCTGCGCACGCAGCGCGCGGCGCCGCCGAACTTGAGCGCCGCGCGCTCGGGGTTGCGTGCAACCAGCGTGACCTCGTGCCCGCCCGCGATCAGGCGGTGCGTGAGCGCGGCGCCAATGAAGCCGGTGCCGCCGGCGATGAGGAATTTCAGATGCGCGGCGCCGACATCCAGCGGCGGTTCCATGTCAATGCGCGCCAGCGAGCGCGCGGCGAGCGCATCGCGCAGGCCCGACAACGTCACGCCGATGGCGGCGAGCGTGAGAAACCACGATTTCCAGCCGTAATCGGCGGCAACAAGTTGCGTGGGCAAGGCCCACCACGCCGGCGTTTGCAGCGCCAGCACGGTGAACGCCACGCCGCCGCCGATCGCCAGCAGCGTGTGCAGCACACGCTCGCTTTGCGGCAGCACGCGGGTGTGATCCTCGATCAAGAAGTCGATCAGCGTGAGCACGACTTCAATCAGCACGATCAGCCACAGCGCCGCAATCCACCAGCCGCCGAACACAAACCACGCCAGCCCGATGAAAATCACGCCATAGAGCACCGAGCGCAGCGCGTGCACCTTGAGTTCGCTGCGCGCGGAGGCGTGCGCGGGCAGGGCCACCGTAAGCTCGTGGTGATAGATGGTATCGAACGCGCCCATCAGGGCTTGCACGATAAGTAGGGTGAGAAGCAGGTTCATGATTGACTCCATTGCGAAATATTTAATGAGCGATCCGGCACACGCCGTCAGTGCACCGCCGCGTGCCCAGGCGCGTGGAAATCGGAATACGGTTGCGAGCGAACCACGTGTAGGTCAAGTCGAACACGCGCGACAGCAGCGGCCAGCCGGTGAATGCAACCATCCAGCCGCGGCCGATGGCGCGATAGATGTGGCGCGTCGCCGCCATGCCTTTTAACCATGCGCCATCGGGCAAGCGCACGTGCAATGCCATGTTCATCTCGGCAAGGCTCACCGGCCACGCGCCTTCGTCGAAGTCGGGTGCCGCGATGTCGTTCATGCCGAGCCGGCCTTTGCTGTCCCAGCGGCGCAGCATTGTGACTTCGGCGGCGCACACGGAACAGGCGCCATCGTAGAACACGAGTGTTTTCATTTCATTCGAGGCGTTCATGAAAGTCTCTCTTTGTTGGCCGGATTATTTTGTGGTCGATGTTTCTTCTTCCGCCGCGCCGCGCCCCAGCAAGCGTTGTATGCGGCTGCCGAGCTTCATGATTTTCATCAGCGTTTCCGGGTCGAGGCGCTGCATCTCATCGACCCATGCGGTGGTGGTTTCGAGAAAATCGTGCACTTGCTTGATGCGCGTACGCGCGACGCTGCTCTCGGTCGAAAACGCGGGGTCGAGCAGCACGCCGCGCAGCGTGCTGAGTGTCGGCTCGATTTCGCGGCGTCGGCGGCCTTGCGCGATGACGCGGAAAATATCCCAGATGTCGTGCAGCGCCTCGAAGTGATCGCGCCGCTCGCCCATAACATGCACCACGCGCACCAGGCCCCAGTCGCTGAGTTCTTTTAGCGACGTGCTGACATTGGAGCGCGCGATCGACAGCGTCTCGCAGATTTCGTCGGCGTGTATCGGCTGCTCGGCCAGGTAGAGTAGTGCGTGGATTTGCCCGACGGTGCGGTTCACGCCCCAGCGCGAGCCCATTTCGCCCCAATGGAGCACGAATTTTTCGGAGATGGGTGTGAGGTGCATGGTTTCTTTTCTTTCTAAATATCTGTTGTTTCTGTATTTACAGAAATTATTGTTCAAATAGACGATGATGTCAAGCAGGCGTCAGGCAGCGGGAATATCCAAAGTCATGAAATTATTTAAGTATTTGTTTATTAACATATTTTATTTCTAAAGAAATTTTTACAATTACGCCTGCGGGCCAGGCAAGTGGTGCGTTAAGATGTTCATACCCGTCACACTGGAGACCGCAAATGACCACAAGACGCGAAGTAATCGCTAACATTTTGGGCTGGAGCGCCGCTGGTTTGACGCTGATGCTGGGCGGCTGCGCCACGGTGGGCGTGGCGGACGAAGCCAACGCCTTGCTGCAGGAAGGGCAGCAGTTCTACAACGCCAAGCGCTTTGACGAGGCCATCGCAAAATTTCGCGAGGCCGCCGCAAAAGACCCCAACAACTGGAGCGCGTATCTGTGGATGGCGCGCGCCTTCATCGCCAAGGGCACGTGGGGTGAAGCCATCGCAGCGGGCCGGCGCGCGTTTGAACTCGCGCCGCAAGGCCCCGAAGTCGCGAGCACATTTTTGCAGGCGCTGTTCGGCGGGGGCATGGAGGCGTTAAACGGCGGGCGCTTCGTCGATTCGATCAAATACCTGTCTGAATATCTGCGCCACCAGCCCACCAACACCAGCGCGTGGGTGAACGTCGGCAAGGCCTACATGGGCAACCGGCAGTTCATGGATGGATTGGGTTCGTTGACCAAGGCGATGGGCATGGGCGGCGCCGATCGCGGCGAAATACTGAAGACTATTTTCGGCGGCGGCATGCAGGCGTTCGGCCAGCGCGACTACAGCAGCGCGATTAACCTGCTCAAGGAATACGTCAAGAACGATCCGCGCAACCTGCAAGCCTACCTGACACTTGCGAAATCGTATTGGGAATCCGGTCAGCGCGGCGGCGCGCTGGAAGCGTTTCGCGAAGTGATCAAGATCAACCCCACCAATGGCGAGGCTTTACAGTTCTTGCGGCAGTTGATGTAATGGCGTAATCCACTGACCCAAATCGCGAGCGCCCATGCCGATCGTAAAGCGAGCCGCAGAACCCGACTTGCACTTTAGCGCCGATGATTGCACCGGCCCGAGACGTGCGCCAATCACGCACGGCACTTTGCCGCGCTGCACGACGGAATTTCGTGTTATGCGCGTTAGCCGGTTTGGCGTTGTAGTTGTCGCCATGCTGTGCGCGGCAGGCGCGCAGCCAGCCCAGGCGCAAGCGCCGGGATTTCCATCGAAAGTCGTGCGCATCGTGGTGCAGACCACCGCCGGCGGCAGCATCGACCTCACCGCCCGGCTGGTCGGGCAGCGGCTGACGGAGTTCTGGGGGCAGAACGTGATTATCGACAATCGCGCCGGCGCGGGCGGCGTGATCGGCGCCGATGTCGTGGCCAAGTCCGCGCCCGACGGCTACACCGTCGGCTTCATCGCCAGCATGTTCACCGTCAGCGCCAGCGTCTACCGCAAGCTGCCGTACGATTCGATCAACGACTTCGTGCCCGTGACGCAGTTGGCATCCTCGGCGTGGGCATTGGCGGTCAACGCATCGCTGCCCGTGCACTCGGTCAAGGAGTTCGTCGCATTGGCGAAAAAGAATCCGGGGCAGATCAACTACGCATCCACCGGCAGCGGCGGCGCGACGCACCTCGCGTTCGAGTTGCTGAAAAGCATGACGGGCACTCGGATCGTGCACATCCCCTACAAGGGCACCGCGCCCGCGGTGAATGATCTGGTTGGCGGGCAGGTTGAAGCGATCATTACCGGCCTGCCAGCGCTCATGCCGCACGTCACCACGCGCCGCCTGCGTTTGCTCGGCATGGCGGGATCGAGCCGCTCCGCGGTGCTGCCCGATCTGCCGACCATCGGCGAGACGATCGCCGGCTACGAATACAACAACTGGTTCGGCGCGGTCGCACCCAAGGGCACACCCAATGAAATTGTCGCATCGCTGCGCGACGGCATCGTGCGTGCGTTGCAGACCAACGAAGTAAAGCGCGCGTTGCTGGCACAAAGCATCGAACCGTTGGGCACGACACCCGCACAGTTTGGCGAACTCATGCGCAGCGAGATTTCCAAGTACACCAAATTGAGCAAGGCCATCGGCGTGAGCGTAGACTGATGTGCTTGCCTTGCAAGGAACAAGCCGAATGAACGCACGCAATCCATCCCCGCAAATCATTGATAGCGCCATCGAAGGCGCCAAAGCCTGGGTGCGCGCCGGCATCAAGCGTGACGACTGGTTTTTTCCGCTCTCGGCGGAATGTCTTGCCGAACTGCGCGCGATTGTTACGGAGCTGCGCGCAAACCCTTGCCGCGCGGAAGAAATCGACCCTGCAAGATTCGCCATGCCCGCCTGCCGCGCTTTCATGCGCCACGTGCGCCATGTGCTCGACGAAGGCGTGCGCTTCGCCGTGGTTGAGCGTTTGCCGATGGATGAAATCAGCGATGACGAGGCGAAGGCACTGTATTGGATATTGTCGTCGCTTCTGGCGCGCCCGGTGCATCAAAAGCTCACCGGCGGTTTGATTTACGACGTGCACGACACCGGCAAGAAAGCTACGCCCGGCTCCGGCGTACGCCCCGATCAAACCAACATGGAGCAGTTTTTTCACAACGACAACGCCTACAACACCACGCAGCCGGAAATCGTCGCGCTCTTTTGCGCGCGGCCCGCGAAAACCGGCGGCGTGAGTCACGTGATGAGCTTCTACACGTTGCATAATGAGCTATTGCGCAAGCACCGCGAAGTCATCCCGCGTTTGTATCAACCGTTCTGGTTCGACCGGCAAAAGGAATATCTGCCCGGCGAGCCCGAGGTGATTTACCAGCCGATGTTTACCTCGGATACAGGCCGGCTCAAGGTGCGCATGAGCGTGTTTCAGGCCGGCAGCGGCTACGCGTTGAAGAACGAACCGATGGACGACGCGACGCAGGCGGCGATCACTACGCTTAAAAACCTGTTCGCCGACGAAGCGCTGTGCATGGATTTTGTGATGGAGCGCGGGCAGATTCAATACGTGAATAATCTCGAAACCTGCCACCGCCGCACGATGTTTGAAGATTATGCAGAGCCGGAGAAAAAGCGATTGATGATACGGCTATGGCTGCGCAACGCAGGGGCTGCGCGGTATCAGGGGTAGCGCTGGCCGCGCACGCTAAAAAACCGGCAAAACCGTAGGGCGCAATCTTCAATTGCGCCGAGCACAGCGTGCAAATGCCGCGATGCACGCGCAGCTAGTCGAAATTAAGCCAACCGCTGCAACAAATACTCCGCGCAAAGCAAGGTATGCCGGTCATCCCCCACCGGCCCGACAGCCTGCAACCCCACCGGCAATCCATTCGGCCCCTTGAAAAAAGGCAGATGCACACAAGGCGTATGCAGCAACGTCCACATGCGATTGAACAGCGGATCGCCAGTGGCGCCCAAGCCCGCCGGCGCTACACCGATGGCGCTGGGTGCGAGTAGCACGTCGGCCTTGGCGAACAAATCGGACAGCACGCGGCGGCAGTTGTGCGCCAGCGCCATGGCGGCCTCGTAGCGCTCGCGCGTAATCTTGAGGCCGCCTTCGATCATTTCTACGAGCTTTGCTGATAGTTGCGCCCGGTGCGCAAGCCATTCGTGTGCGAGCGCGTGCGAAAGATCGTAGAGCATGATGTCGATCTGCGCCTGCACGATGCCTGCAAAGTTTGGCGGCAGGTCTATGTCGATCAATGTGACACCAGCTGCGCCGAGTTTTTTGATGGCTTCGTCCATCGCGGCTTGGGTTTCGGGCTGTGCGCGCTTCCATTCATACGTGCGGCAGAGGCCCACGCGCGGCGCGGCATCCAGCGGCTTGTCGATGATGAGTTCGCGCCGGTCGCTCACTGCCGCCGCCAGCAATGCGCAATCGGCGACGCTGCGCGCGAGCGTGCCCACGGTGTCGAGCGTGTCGGAGAGCGGCTTGATCCCCGCGCGACTGATGGTGCCGTGACTCGGCTTGTAACCCACCACGCCACAGAAGGCGGCCGGGCGTATCACCGAGCCAGCCGTTTGCGTGCCGAAGGCGAATGGAACCATGAAGTCAGCCACTGCCGCCGCCGAGCCGCTGGATGAACCGCCGGGTGTGTGGCCGGTGTTGTGCGGATTGGCGGTTTTGCCGGGGCCAAAGCAGGCGAATTCGGTGCTGACGGTTTTACCCAACACGATGCCGCCTTGGTCACGCGCGTAGGCCACGCACGGCGCGTCCCACGGCGGGCGATGGCCGGTGTAAATCGGCGAGCCGTAGGTGGCCGGCATGTCGTGCGTATCGATCAGGTCTTTGACGCCGATGGGGATGCCGTGCAAGAGGCCGCGTGACGTGGAAGCGTCAAGCTCGCGCGCGCGTTTGATCGCGGCATCGGCATCCACATGCGCCCAGGCGCCAACTTCAGGCTCGCGCGCATTGATGCGCTCAAGGCAATCGCGCACCAGTTGTTCGCTGGTGATCTTGCCCGAAGCGATTTGTTTCCCCGCCTCCGCGGCCGACAGCAGATTGAGACTGGTCATGAATTTCTGTGTATCAATTTCGGATAAACCACGCCGTCGCCCTGCTTGAACATCCACTCCATTTCTTCCTTGCTCAAGTATTCCGGCTTGGCGCCTTTGGCCGCGCAGATCAATTCGACGATGATCTGGCGCTTGACCTCGGCCGCGTAAACATTCACGCGGTGATAACACTCCGACACATTGCGCCCCAGCACGGTGATGCCGTGGCGCTTCATCACGATGCAATTGGTGTCTTGTATGAATGTCTTGATCGGCCCCACGTCTTCCTCGACATTCAGATGCGCCGGCAGATAGGTCAGCGGCTTTTGCATCAGGTACGAAAACGTCAATGAAAAACTGCGGATTTCCTCGCAGCCCGCGGCGAGCAGCGCGATGGTCTCGTCGTGATGCAGGTGGATGACGCAATTCACATCGGGCCGCAGCCGCAGGATTTCACGATTCATCTGATGCCCGACGCTGGTCGCGGCATTGCCATGCAGCACGCGGCCAAACGGAATATCAGTGATCACCAGATCGTCGATGCTCATTTCTTCGAGCGACACGCCGGCTGGCTTGGCATAGGCAATGCCATCCGGGTGATTCGGATGCGCAACACGTATCACCATGCCGCCCAGCGTGCTCTGCACATAACCGCGCGCGGCAAGCCGGTGCGCGTAAAGAACGTAGGTTTCGGCTATGGCGCGATCAAATTGCACCGATGGATCGGGTGCATATTCGTTGACCAGATAAGGCGGCATGGGTTCGTTCATGATGGTTTCGTGGGAATGTGTGATCGCAAATCTTAGCACCGGACACCCATGCGCGCGGAATTCGCGGCATACTTGGAGAGACAAAGTAAGGGGCAATCATGCAGGCAATAAAGAACGGGCTGCGCTATGCGGCAATAATGTGTGTGTCGATGATAGTAAGCAGCGCACTCGCGGCGGATGCGGGCTACCCGCAACGCCCCATCCGCTTCGTCATTCCGCAGTCGCCGGGTGGCGCATCCGATACCGTCGGGCGCGTGGTGGCGCAAAAGCTGAGTGAACATTTTGGCCAGCAGTTCGTCATCGACAACCGCCCCGGCGCCACCGGAAACGTAGGCGCCGAACTGGTGAAAAACGCGCCCGCCGATGGGTACACCATGCTGCTCACCGCGGCGAATCTGGTGACCAGCCCCGGCCTGTATCAGCGCGTGCCCTTTGATCCGATCAAGGACTTCGCGCCCGTGTCGCAACTCGCGCAGTCGCCCAATGTGTTCATCGTTCATCCATCGTTCGCCGCGCGCACGTTGAAGGAACTCATCGACATCGCCAAGGCCAAGCCGGGCCAGATTGATTTTTCGTCATCGGGCCATGCTTCCACGCAACATCTTGCGGGCGAGCTGCTTAATTTCGTCGCGGCGATCAAGCTCGTGCATATCCCGTACAAAGGCGGCGGCCCGGCGTTGATCGACCTTCTGGGCGGGCGCGTGCCGGTGATGGTGTCGAGCCTGCCTTCCGCGATACCCCACATCAAGACCGGCAAGGCGCGCGCTGGCGGTGACCAGTGCCCGCCGCTCATCGGCAATGCTTGAGTTGCCCACCGTGGCAGAAGCGGGCGGCTTCGCCGGCTACGATGCCGTCACATGGCAGGGGCTGGTGCTGCCGTCGGCAACGCCGCCAGCGGTCATCGCGCGCGTGTCGGGCGCGACGATCAAGGTGCTGGCGATGAACGACGTGAAGGATCGGCTGCTGGGACTGGGCTACGAACCGGTGGGCAACACGCCGGCCGAGTTCGCGAAATTCATACGCGTTGAACTGGAGCGATGGCCGAAGGTTATTAAGGCGGCGGGGGTTAAGGGGGAGTAGCCGTCAGGAGCCAAGTCGTGAGAGGAAAAAGCAAGATTCGACCTTGGCGTCGTCAAAAAAGGCGCTGTTTTTTTGTGCCTGATTTAACCAGGTTGAAAGGCCGGACAAATTTTATCCCTTTGTTTTTATTGGGATATACTTAATTCTTGATTGACCAACGGGGCAGTTCTCGACTTTGCTTGCCGTAGGTGAGAACTGACCTCATGTTTGTAAGAAAGAGACCGCGTAGCAATGGACTTTGACTGGGATTCTGATATGGCCGTCGAAACTGTTGCGAAGCATGGCGTAACTTTTGAAGAGGCTGCTTCCATATTCAGTGAACGTTGGGGCTCAATCTCTCAATGGCATCGATAAACACATTTCGAGTTGTACCATCGTGGGCTGCACGAGCCTTGTCGACAGCAAGCGTAGTCCGGAAGCTTAACAAGGCGAAGAAGGGCGAGCTGCGCTTTCCTCTGGCCAAGGCGATTGTTCAGTGCAAGACACGCGTCATAGACATTGACTTGAGTAGCTATTTTGACAACATCAAGCAAGACCGATTGTTGGTGAAGGTGGCAAAGCGAGTGGATGATGCAGACGTGATGCACCTGCTGAAGATCATACTGAAAGCCTCCGGCAAACAAGGCGTTCCGCAAGGCGGGGTTCTCACTCCTCTTACGCAAAGACAAACTTCCAATTCGAGCGTGTCGTAACGGGATGGCGCGGTACCCTGATACTTGACTTGCGTCTCAAGAGGTAATATTCTTATGACCCATGGTCCGATCCACCAAAGCGAACAAGGCGCGACATCTGAATGCCGCCTATCGTCTGCTCGAGCGCAACACGGGCTTATCCGAAGCCGCGCACAGCCTATCTCGCGAGTTTGGTCTGTCACGACGCCAAGCCTATCGATATCTCGAACAAGCGGCCGAACTCGGCCAGCCGGTTCCCGTCGAGGAAGCCTCGATCCCTATCACGCTGAAGCTTCCGCCGAGCACCGTGCGCTTGTTGCGCTCGTCTGCGTCCAAAAGCGGGCTGACGCTCGGAGAGATCGTTTCACGTGCGCTGACAGCGTTTCTGAGTGCTCTCCGAAGGCATGGCTGACGGCCGGCCAAGACGTTTCGCGCTTCAAGTCCATCTGGACTATACATTTGATCGCCTGCGCGCGCCGAAGCTCGCACAGGTCTATGAACTTTTGGTGCCCCTGCAACAGCGTCCGGTCGGCGCAAGTGTGACGAAGGAGATCGTTCATGAAGATGGCGGTGATTTACGCTCGAGTATCCTCGCAGCAACAGCGCGAGGAACATACGATTGCGAGCCAGACGGCGGCGTTGATCGAGTTCGCGAAGAGCCACGATCTGGAAGTTCCAAAGGAGTGGGTCTTTGAAGACGAAGGCTTTAGCGGTGCGACGCTTGAACGACCGGGTCTTGAGCGGGTTCGGGACCTTGCTGCAGAAGGTCAGGTTCAAGTCGTGCTCGTCTATGCGCCGGACCGGCTGAGCCGCAAATATGCCTACCAAATACTGCTGATCGAAGAGTTCGCTCGCCAAGGGGTGGAGACCATCTTTGTGAAGGCACCATCGTCATCCGGCATTGCATCCCGGTCGGCTTGGCACCCCCACCGGAGAGCGGCCCGCCACATCCCGGTCGGCCCCAGAGCACCTCAGGCGGTCAAAGTTACCGGAGGGAGGGGAGGACGAGCGTCCTTCCCTACCCCTATCAGTGTTGGTTGTTGACGTGCACGAAATCTGGACGCAGTACGTCTATTACTATTTCGCAAACCGAAACGTAGACGAAGGCGCATCCATCCGATCGCGTGGCTTGCGGATGCGCTCCGCCATCGCCAGCGCGTAGGGTGCGGTTTCGAGCAGGATCGCCATTTGGCGGTCGTTCAGCTTGAACCCCGCGCGTTGCGCCATGATCTCGGCTAGGGCGCGGGTTTTGGCGTCGGCTTCCGGCTTGGGCTCAAACACTTGCAAATCTACCGCGGGCGCAACCGCGTTCGGGTCCAGCGGCGGGCGGCGCGTGTGCCAGTCGGTCGCTTGTTGATAGGCGTGGCCGACGGCGAGCAATTGCGCGTCGTTATAGGGCCGCGTGATGATTTGCAGCCCCAGCGGCAAACCATTTTTGGAAAAGCCGCCGCCCAGCACCAGCGCGGGCGTGCGCGCTGAATTCGACGGCGTGAAGGCGTTCGAGCGCTTCCAGAAATTAACCACGCGATGGTCCTCGAAGCGTGGCGCGGGGCCGAAGCCCGCCGTGAGCAGCACGTCGTATTTTGCCAGCAGCGGCTGCATGTCGGCGATGTAGCGGCGGTGTTCGCGCAGCGCCTGAAAATAGTCGCTCGCCTGAAACAGGCACGCCGGCAGCGCGCGCCCAAGAAAATCGCGGCCAAAATCACCGGTGCGCGTCACCAGGTCGTGCTGGTTGATCGAATAGATTTCGCATTCGCCGATAATCACCTTCACATCAAGGCCGTCCTGCATGGGCCGCGCGCGGCAGTCTTCGAGTGTCGCGCCCATCTGCTTGAAGGTCTTGATCGCGTCTTCCATCGCGGCGCGCAGGTCTTCGTGCGCGGGATTGTCTTCTTCCCAGTAGTGGCGCAGCACGCCGACTTTCAGTCCCTTGGCGGCAAATGATTTCAACGCCGCGCGGTAATCGGGAATCGGCTGCTCGGTGCTGCCTGAATCTTTAGCGTCATACCCCGCGAGTGCTTGCAGCAGGATCGCGCAGTCCTCGGCCGTGCGCGCCATCGGGCCGCAATGATCGAAGGTGAACGAATTCGGAATCACGCCCGCGCGGCTCACCAGCCCATAGGTCGGCATCAGCCCGGTGATGCCGCAGTGCGACGCCGGGCCGCGTATCGAGCCGCCGGTGTCGGAGCCAAGCGCGGCAGGTGTCAGCCCCGCGGCAAGTGCCGCGCCCGAGCCGCTTGACGAGCCGCCGGTGAAATGCGCAAGATTCCACGGGTTGCGCGCGGGCGGCCACGGCAGATCGAACGATGGGCCGCCATGCGCGAATTCATGTGTCTGCAATTTCCCCAGCAGAATCGCGCCGGCGTCGAGCAGCTTTTGCGCGGTGGTGGCGTTATCACGCGGGACGTTGTCGATGCAAACCTTCGAGCCTCCCGATGTGAGTATGCCTTTGGTGTTGTAGATATCCTTCAGCGCGAAGGGTATGCCGTGCAGCGGGCCGCGATAGTTGCCGCGCGCGATGTCCTGTTCGGCCTGCTTCGCCTGCGCGCGGGCAAGATCGGCGGTGATGGTGATGAAGGCCGATAGTTGCGGCTGATACGCCTCGATGCGTTTTAACAAGGCATCGGCTAATTCAATCGGAGAGAGTTTTTTCGTGCGGACAAGCTCCGCAGTCTCGGCGATGGTGAGGTAATGTAAGTCGGTCATAACGCTCCCAGATGTCCGTAGGATGGGTGAAACCCATCACAAAGATTGATCACAAACGACGGGTTTCATCCATCGCAAAGGCCACGCGCCGATCACCTTCCCGGCGCCAGCAAGCCAAGGTTCGCCAGTATCGTGCGCGTCTGTTCTTCTTCAACCGCAAGCTGTTTGGTGAATGCCGCACTCAACAGATAGTTCGGATTCCAGAATTGTTTTTCGGTTTCCTTCAGCCACTCCGGCGTCTTTGCGAGTTTCTCGAACGTCGCGTCCCAGTAGGCGACCTCGGCGGGCTTCATGTTTTTTACGCCCATGAAGCCACGCCAGGTGTAGAACACGGCGTCGCTGCCTTGCTCCTTGAGTGTAGGCAGTTCCGCCAGCACGCCGGTCTGGCGCTGCGCGGCGGAGATGCCGAGGATGCGCGCGCGGCCCTCTTTGTGCAGGGCATACATACTGCGCGGGCTGGCTACGTAGACATCGATGTGGCCGCCCAGCATCGCGGTCAACGCCGGGCCGCCGCCCGGATAGATCACGGTTTTCACCTTGCCCGGATCGATGCCTATCGATTTGAGATACATGCTCATCACGATGTGATTGTGATTGCCGCGCGCGGTGGCGAACGCCCAACTGAGTGATTGCGGGTCTTGCTTCATGCGCGCCGTGAGATCGGCCAGCGTCTTGATCGGTGAATCGCCGCGCACGGTGATCACCACGAATTCACGCGCGATAATGTTTAACGGCGTGAAGTGCGTGTAAGTGAGCGGCGAGGTGCCCATCAGCCGGTTACCGACCAGCGCCGGCGAAATCGTTGCGATGTAATGCGCGTCGCCGGCGTGCTGGTTCAGATAAGCCCAGCCGATGGTGTTGGCCGCGCCCGGTTTATTCACCACGGCCGAGTTCGCCACCAGCCCCGTGCCCTGGAAAATATTCTGCACCACGCGCGCCATTACATCGGGCGAGCCGCCGGGCGCGGAGCCAACGACAAGCTCGACGGTCTTGCTGGGCTTCCACGCCTGCGCGTGCGCAATGGCGGCGGCGCAGGTCAATATCAAGATGGCCAAGTATCGGAACAATTGCATGGGTTTCTCCCCGGTTGCTATTCTATTCTGCGGCCCTCATCGTAGCGCCGATTGCCGCTGGTGTCACGAAGAGCGGCTGCCTTTTATTGACGCCCCCGCGCAGGCTCACTAAGCTACATCACTTAACACTCAACACTCAAAACTGATCAAACCCCATGCCCTACTACACCCCCGCCCAACCGGGCATGCCGCTCGCCGATGTCGATACGCCCGCGCTGATACTCGACCTTGATGCGTTCGAGCACAATTTAAAACTACTGAACGACTCGCTCGCCGGGCGCAACGTGAAGGTGCGCCCGCACGCCAAGAGCAACAAGTGCCCGCAGATCGCGTTGCGCCAGATCGCGCTGGGCGCGGTGGGGGTGTGCTGCCAGAAGGTGAGCGAGGCGGAGGCGATGGTCGATGGCGGCGTGAACGACGTGTTGATCGCGAATGAGGTGGTGGGCGCGGCGAAAATAAAACGCCTTGTGGCGCTGGCGAAGCGCGCCAAGATCGCGGTGTGCGCGGATCACGCGGACAACGTGGCCGCGCTTGACACCGCCGCGCGCGAGGCGGGCATACGGCTCGATGTACTGGTGGAGGTTAACGTCGGCGCCAACCGTTGCGGCGTCGAGCCGGGCGAGCCTGCGTTCAATCTGGCGAAGCAGATTCATGGCTGCAAGAATCTCAGGTTCGCCGGCTTGCAGGCGTATCAGGGCGGCGCGCAGCACATGCGCAAGACCGAAGATCGCCGCGCGGCGATTGAAGCCGCGTGTGAAAAAGTCAAATGCACAACCGCGCTGCTCGCGGCGGCAGGCATCCCATGTGAGCGCGTCACTGGTGCGGGCACCGGCACATATCAATTCGAGGCGGCGAGCAGCGTGTATCACGAGTTGCAAACCGGTTCGTATGTATTCATGGACGCCGATTACGCGAAGAATGACTGGACCGAAAGCGGCATTCCGCGCTTCGAGCACAGCTTGTTCGTGTGGGCGACGGTGATGAGTTGCCCCACGAGTGATCGCGCGATAGTCGATGCGGGTCTGAAGGCATCGAGTGTCGATTCAGGCATGCCGCGCGTGTTCGATACGCCGGGCGTGGAATACATCAAGGCTTCTGACGAACACGGCGTGTTGAAACTATCCGATGGCGTGAAGCTGCCGCTGGGCCACAAACTCAAACTCGTGCCGGGGCATTGCGATCCGACGGTGAATCTCTACGATCACTTTGTGTGCGTGCGCAAGGGCGTGGTCGAGGCGCTGTGGCCGATTGCCGCGCGCGGCGCCGTGCTCTGAGCATGAATACATCGCCCGATCCATTGCAGTTGCTGGGCCGCGCCGCCGCCGGCTTGCGGCTCGACACGTTGCCCGCGGAAGTACTCCAGCGCGCCAAGCAACGCGTGCTCGACACCGTGGGTTGTCTGGTCGCCGGATATAACGCCGAGCTTTCGGATGCGATACGTTCGTACGTGCTGTCGCAGGGCGGCAAACCCGAGGCATCGTTGCTGCCGGGCGGGCAAAAAACCACCGCCGGTTTGGCAGGGCTTGCGCACGCCACGTACATCTACGGTCTCGAACTCGCCGATGCCGCGCCGCGCGGTACGGTGCATCCGGGCTGCGAAATTATTTCCATTGCGCTCGCGGTGGCCGAGCGTGACGGACTAAGTGGTGCGGACATTCTGCCTGCCGTGGTTGCAGGGTATGAGACCGAAATCCGCTTTGGCCGCGCCGTGCATCCGCATGCGTTCTACAAGGGCTGGTCCACCATCGGCTTGTTCGGCGCGATAGGCCCTGCTGTAACCGCAGGCCACCTGTTGAAGCTGGGTGCCGCGGGTTTGCAAAACACATTGGGCACGGTGCTGAGTCTGTTGCCTGCCGCGACGGGCCGTGTGAGTCAGGGCGGCAATGTAAAGTGGCTGGTGGGCGGGCACGCATGCGCGACGGGTTTGCTTGCGGCGGAAATGGCGTCACGCGGCGTCAAGGGTAACAGCGAAACCGTGGGCATCTGGCTGCCGGTGATTTCCGAACAAAATCATCCCGAGCGCTTGATCGAAGGCATCGCGCCCGACGGCACGTTCACGCAGTGGGAGTTATTGAGCGGCTTGCTTACCAAGTATTACGCGACGGTGGGGCCGATCGCGGCACCCTTGGATGCGGCCTTTAGTTTGATTCAACGGCACGACATCCGCGCCGAGGACGTGGTCGAGATACACGCGGATTGCACCAAGCGCACGGCGATTTTCAACAAGGCGCATCCGGTGTCGGATCACACCGCGCGCGGCAGTCTGCCGTACTGCATCGCGGTCGCCATCTGCACGCGCGATGCGGCGCTATTGCTGGGGCCGGCCTATCAGCCCGAGATGTTGCGCAACGCGGAATTCAACGCGATGGCGGATCGTGTGCGTATCACGCAGAACGACGACTACGAAAGCCAATATCCCGCGCGCAGCCTGTGCCGGGTGACGATACGCTTGCGCAGCGGCGCCACGCACAGCCTCGAGGTTGACCGCACGGAGATCGCGCGTTACCTCAAGCCCACCGACGCGGATATCGAGGGCAAATTTCGCTTGATCGCAACACCGGTACTGGGGCAGGCGCAGGCGGATAAGGTCGTAAGTCTGGTGAATAAATTTGAAACACTCGGCGATGTGGGTGAGCTCATGCAGGCGTTGCGGCCCGCGCGTTGATTGAACGCATGCTTTTTCGCAAGTACATCTTCGCGTTGATGCTGCGTGTGGTTTGCGCTTTATCGGCATGCGGCGCGGCATTCGCGGCCAGCGCGCAATATCCGAATAAACCCATACGCATGCTCGCCCCCGAGCCGGGCGGCGGCAACGAAATCGCCGGCCGCACCATCGCGCAGGCGATCTCCGAGGGCCTCGGCCAAAACGTGGTGATCGAAAATCGTGGCGGTGCCAGTGGGGCCATCGCGGGCGAGATCGTCGCGCGCGCCGCGCCCGATGGTTACACCGTGCTCTACTACGGCAGCACGATCTGGCTGTTGCCTTATTTGCGCAGCCAAGTGCCGTTCGAGGCGCTGCGGGATTTTGCGCCGATATCGCTGGCGACACGCGCGCCGTTTTTTCTGTTCATGAATCCCTCGGTGCAGGCGTCGAACCTGAAGGAGCTCATCGCGCTGGCGAAAGCATATCCCGGCAAGCTGAATTACGGCTCCGCCGGCTCGGGCGCTGCGACGCATCTATCGGCGGAACTCTTCAAGATTGTCGCGGGTGTTAACCTCACGCGCATTGCATACAAGGGCGCGAACCTTGCCACCACCGCGCTGGTCAGCGGTGAGGTGCAGGTGATGTTCGTATCGGGTGTGGTGGGGCTCACGCACGTAAACGCGGGCCGGTTGAAAGCGCTCGCCATCGCGGCCGCGCAACCGTCGCCGCTCGCGCCCGATGTGCCGACGATGGCCGCCGCGGGCCTGCCGGGCTACGAGGCCGCATCAATGTCGGGTATGTTCGCGCCGGCGAAAACGCCGCGCGCAATCGTGAGGTTGTTGAACGAAAAAATTGTGCAGGCGTTGAATCGCGATGACGTGAGACAACGTTTTGCCCAAGCGGGCACCGATGCGGTCGGCAGCACGCCCGAAGAATTTGCCGTCATCATTCGCGCCGACATGTTGAAGTGGAGCAAGGTGATCAAAGAGGCCGGCATCCATGAAGAAAAAGGCCGATAGAAGAAAGTCATTTAAAAACAAATACTTATGGGATTAATTCCATGACCGTTTTACGTAAAGTCGGATTCATCGGCATCGGCAACATGGGCACGCCCATGGCAAGTCAAATCGTCAAAGCGGGATTTGATCTCACGGTGTACGACGTCAATCCCGAAGCCTCCGAGAAATTCGTTGCGCAATTTGGCGGGCGCGTGGCGGCAAGCCTTGCCGATCTTGGGGGCGGCGTTGACGCCGTGATCACCATGCTGCCGAACGACAAAGTGGTGCGTGATGTCATGCTGCGCGCGGATGGTGTTTGCAGCACGCTCGCCGAGGGCGGCATCGTGCTCGACATGAGCACGTCCGACCCGATGGGCACGCGCGCGCTGGCCGAAGCGCTCGCGCCGCGCGGCATCACGGTGGTGGATGCGCCGGTGATGGGCGGCGTGGTGTTCGCCAAAGACGCCACGCTCGACATCATGGTGGCGGGCGATGCGGCTGCCATCGAGCGCGTGACGCCGTTGCTCAAGGTGATGGGGCGAAGTCTTATCCACTGCGGCGCGGCGGGCAACGCGCATGCACTGAAAGCGATGGGCAATTACATCAACGCCTGCGCCATGATCAACGTGGTCGAGGCCATGACCATCGGTAAAAAATTCGGCCTCGATGCAAAATTCATGGCCGACGCTCTGCTGCCGATGGTCAATGGCCGCCAGCATCCGCTGGAGAAAAAAGTCATCCCGCAGATCATGACGCGCAAGTTCAGCACCGGCATGGCGATGGGCTTCATCACCAAGGATCTGAAAATCGCCGTCGATACCGCGAAATCGCTGGGCGCCTACGCGCCGCTTGCCGAGTGCACGCACGCACTGTGGGCCGAGGCGGTTGAGCGGCTCGGCGCGCAACTCGATCAGACCGAAGTTGCCAAGCTGTGGGAGCAAAAAACCGGCGTGACGCTGAACGTGAAAGACTAACCACGATTACCACGATCAACTCAGGAGCAAGTTTCATGGCACAGACAAAGCTCGTATTCGGCACCGCCACCCCCGGCGGCGGTTTTCCGGCCTACGGCTGGCCGTACGCGGAAGTGTTGAACGCCGCCGACGCAACGCTCGGCATCGAGCCGATCAACACTAAGGGCAGCACCGAAAACGTAGTGTCGCTGGAGCAGAACAAGCTCGACCTCGGTCTGGTCACCGGCGAAGTCACCTACGAGGCGATCAAGGGCATCGGCGGCGCGCCGGCGAAAAACCTGCGCATCATCAACGCAACCTATTCGCAGGCGGGCATGTTCATGGTGCGCGCCGATAGTCCGTACAAAACTATCTCCGATCTCAAGGGCAAGCCCATCGTGTGGGGCGCGGGCACCTCGGGCTTCATTGTGCTTGCACGCTACGTGATGGATGGCCTCGGACTCGACTATCAAAAAGATTTCGAGCCGATATTGTTGAAAAGCGCGGGCGAAGGCCCGCCGATGGTGCTCGATGGCCGCGCGGCGGCGATGTGGGGCGGCGGAGTAGGGTGGCCGCCATTTCTGAACATCGCCAATGGCCCTGCGGGCGGGCGCTTCATCGCGCCGAGTGCGGATGAAATAAAACAGATCACCGCCAAACATTCGTTCCTGAAACAGACCACCATGCCCGCGGGCAGCTATCCCGGCCAAAGCGCCGCGGTGAATTCCACCGGCTCATGGCCCTTCGTGCTCGCCCGCGCGTCGCTGCCCGATGAAGTCGCCTACAAACTCGCGCGCGCCTTGCACAAGAGCGAAGCCGCCTTCGGACAAAAGCTCGAACAGGCGCGCGAATCCACGCTGGCGAATACGCTGGCGGCTGCGCCGAGCCGGGAATTGATACACCCCGGTGTGCTGCGATATATGCAGGAGGCGGGGATACTCAACTGAGTAACATTGCGCGAATCCATTGAAGGTATTGCCATACCGTAATAAGTAATACTTTGGAGGCTGGTCATGCCGTATCAAGTGACAATCAAGGGACAAGTGACGATACCCAAAAAGGTGCGCGACTATCTGGGCATCGTACCCGGCAGCGGAGTTGAATTCGAGGTCGATTCCAGCGGCGCTGTCGTGCTGCGCAACGCCGGCCGGCCGGCGAAGCGCGCGCGCTCGGGCAGCCGCTTTGCGGCCCTGCGCGGCACGCGCAAGACCGGCATGGGCACGGATGAAATCATGAATTTGCTGCGCGGCTATGGCGAGGACGAAAGCGATCCTGGATTCAGGAAACCAGCTAAGTGATCCTTGTCGATTCCTGCGTGCAGATGGACATCCTGGAAGACGATCCGGGCTGGGCAGATTGGTCGCAGCGCCAACTGGATACAGCAGCGTTAAACGCCAAACTCATCGTCAACGCAGTCATCTACTCCGAAATTTCCGCGGGATTCCAGCGCATCGAGCAGGTGGACGCCATGCTCGGGCAGGCGCAGATCACCCTGAACGAGATTCTGCGAGCCGCGTTGTTTCTTGCCGCCAAGGCGATTCAAAGCTACAGGGCGCGCGGCGGCACGCGCGTGAACACGCTGCCGGACTTTTTCATAGGCGCGCACGCAGCGGTGCTCGGCGTGCCGCTGCTGACACGCGATGTGCGGCGGTTCGAAGGCTACTTTCCGAGTCTTCGGCTTATCGCGCCTGATCAGGACCTGAGCTAAACCGTCCCAGTTTGGCCGAATCGCGAAGACGCGATGCCTGCTGAGCATCGACCCGCTCGACGAGGACAGTAGCGCGAATTAGGTCACGGTAAACTGAACCGTATTAGACGACCGCAGTCTCCGCCTTCTTCAACCCCGGCATGTCAAACCCAAGCTTGAGCAGTCCATCCACCACCGCCTGCGCTTGCGGCGCGGTGAGTTCGACCAGCGGCGGGCGCACCGTGGCCCATTCGGGATCGTTGGCGAAGTGCGCGATCACGGCTTTCAGCGACGGGATCATCACGTACTGGCCGGTGGTCTTGCGGATGACATCGAGCTGTGCCTGCTGCGCGTCGGCATCGGTGTTTTTCCATTCGCGGTAGAGTTTGTCGATGGCCGCGGGGTTGACGTTCGCGGTGGCGCTGATGCAGCCCGCGCCGTGGTTGCGCATGTTGGCGAGCAGGAATGATTCGCTGCCGACGAAGACATCGAAGCCCTGTTTCGCGAACGCATCAAGAAATAGTTTGGTGTTGTTCCAGTCGCCAGAGCTATCCTTCATGCCGGCGATGGCCTTGGGGTAACGCTTCAACAAGCGCTCGACGAGCTTCACGGTGATGGGCACCACCGCGACGGGCGGGATGTGATACAGATAAATTTGCAGCCGCGTATCACCCACGCGTTCGATGACCTGGGAAAAATGGCGGAACAAGCCCTCCTCGGTGACGTCCTTGTAGTAGAACGGCGGCAGCATCAGCACGCCCGCGCAGCCGGCTTTCACAGCGTGTTCGGTCAAGCGCACGGTGTCGGTGAACGCACAGCAGCCGGTGCCCGGCATCATGCGTGACGAATCAACGCCCGCCTGCAACAGCGAATCGAGCAGTGCGATGCGTTCGTTCGACGACAGTGAATTCGCCTCGCTATTGGTGCCGAACACCGCGAGGCCCGAGCCTTGCGTGAGCATCCATTTGCATTGCGCGACAAAGCGGTTGTGATCCGGGCTGTAGTCGGATTTGAAGGGTGTAACGACTGGGGCGAGCACGCCCTTGATACGTTTGGAATCTTTCATGGGAATTTCTCGCAGGGAAGGTTGTAAGCACTTTGCCGCGGCGATTGCTTTGGCGCCGATTGCAGTTGAGAATACCATAGCAGACCGGCTGGCCAAAGGCGTGATACAGGCGTCACGCGGCGGGCTGGAAAAATCGCAAAGAAAAACATGCGCTTGGCGGCACGCATATCATCAATGCGTTGCCGGAAGGATTGATAATAACTTTTCACGAAAAGGACGAAACATGATTAAGGAAATATTGAACAAGTCTTTCGACAGGACGAACGGTAAGTTGTTGATTTCGTTGGTGGTGAGCTTGTCGAACCATGGTCGCAAACCACTAATACAGTGTTTCCTTAGACGTATTGCCGCGGTTTTATCGGTCGTCGCGCTGGCAGGCATGGCAAGTGTTTCAGGCGTTGCGCAGGCGGCCGAGATCAGTGTGCTATCCGCCGGCGCCGTCGAGCCCGGGTTGAAGGCTGCGGCCGCAGTATTCCAGAAAGACAGCGGTCACTCTGTAAAGATTATTTTCAACACCGCACCAGCGATAAACAAAAGAATGGCGGAAGGCGAGATCTTCGATGTGGTGATCGCGCCGCCGGGGGTAATCAAGACGCTTGCCGCGGAGGCTAAAGTCGAGGAAGGCGGCGTCAATCTGGGCCGCGTGGGATCGGGCATCGCTGTGCGGCCCGATGCGCCGGCGCCCGATGTTTCCAGCGCGGACGCGATCAGGCGCGCGGTACTGGAAGCGGATTCGATAGTGTTCAATCGCGCCTCCACCGGGCTCTATATCGAAAATCTGTTCAAGAAAATGGGTATCTATGAGCAGATCGAACCAAAGACCACGCGCTATCCGGACGCCTTTCCCGTGATGGAGCATTTGTTGAAAGGCAAGGGGCGCGAGATCGGCTTTGGCCCAATCACGGAAATTTTGTTGTTCAAGGACAGAGGCCTGCGTCTGGTCGGGCCATTGCCGCCGGAGATTCAAAACTACACTTCGTATACCGCCGCGCCGATGACCGGCGCCAGAAATGCGGCGGTGGCGCGCGAGTTCGTGCGCATGCTGGCGGGTCCAAAAGGCAAGCCGTTGTTTGTCGCCGCCGGCATAGAGTAGATCATGGCCGGCCTCAAGTTACTCTCGGCGGGCGCGGTCAAGGGCGGAGTGGCGCAAATCGCCGCCGCGTTCGCGCGCGCGTCGGGGCACGAGGTCAATGTCGAATTTACGCAAGTGCCGAAACTGCGCAAACGCATTGCCGCGGGCGAACACGCGGACGTGCTGGTGGCGACCGCCGGCGCAATGGATGAATTCGCCGCCGCCGGCAAGATCGCCGCCGCCACGCGCGCGCTGCTCGGCCGCTCGCGCGTGGGCGTGGTGGTGCACAAGGATGCGCCTTCCCCCGATGTGTCGGACACCGAGGCTTTTAAACGCGCGCTGCTCGCGGCGAGCGCCGTGGTGCGCAACGATGCTTCGAGCGGCATCTACATCGCCACGCTGCTTGAGAATCTTGGCCTGCAGGCGCAACTCGGCGAGCGCATTGTTGTTGTGAGCAGCGGCTCGGCCATCATCACCACGGTGGCGGAGCGTGGCATGGGCGCAATCGGCATGGGGCAGATTTCCGAAATCATGGTGATGATCGACAAGGGCTGCCCGGTGAAACTCGTCGCGCCGCTGCCGGACGCGATACAGAATTTTTCGACGTATTACGCCGCAGCCATGCCCGGCGGCGCCGCGCCCGATGCGGCGATGGCGCTTGCGCGCGCGCTCACGGGCGATGACGCGAAAAAAATATTCGCGGCGACCGGCATTGATTGAGCGCTGACGACCGATATGAAAATACTGATCACCGGCGGCGCAGGGTTTCTCGGACGCGGTCTCGCGCACGCGCTGCTAAAAAATAAACAAAAACAAATACTTACGGAGATCGTGCTGGCGGATATCGCGCCGCTGGCGGATGACGCGCTGGCGCGCGACGCGCGCGTCACCAGCGTCACTGGTGATCTCGTGGTGTTACTCGGAGACGGATTGCTGAGCGGCGTGGATGGGATTTTTCATCTCGCGGCAGCGGTGAGCGGCGAGTGCGAAGCCGACATCGATGTCGGCCTGCGCGCGAATCTCGACACCACGCGTGCGCTGCTCGATGCGTGCCGCAAATCAACGCAACCTCCGAAACTGGTGTTCTCCAGTTCGCTCGCGGTATACGGCGGCCCCATGTACGGCGGGCCGGACGTGATCACCGATCACACATTACCGATGCCGCAAAATTCCTACGGCACGCAAAAATTCATTTGCGAACAACTGATCGCCGATTTTACGCGCAAGGGTTTTGTCGATGGCCGCAGCGTACGCCTGCCGACGGTGACGGTGCGCCCCGGCAAGCCCAACAAGGCTGCGTCGGGTTTCATGAGCGGCATCATTCGCGAGCCGCTCGCGGGTGTCGAGGCCGTGTGTCCGGTTGATCCATCAACCGGCGTGTGGATTACCTCGCCACGATTCGCCGTCGCGGGCCTGGCCGCCGCTTATGAAACGCCGCAAGATAATTGGGGCAGCCGCATCGCGTGCAATCTGCCGGGGCTGTCGGTGCGCGTCGCGGATATGATCGCGGCGCTGGAGCGGCGCGCCGGTGCGCGGGTGGCCGCGCGCATACGCATGCAACACGACGAATCGATTGCGCGCATCGTCGGTGGCTGGCCGTGGCGCTTCGATACCGCGCGCGCGGCAGCACTTGGCTTCACCGGACCCGCGGCGATGGATGACATAGTTGCCGAATACATCGCGGATTATCCGGCGGCGGTGTGCTTGGCGTGATTGGAGACCTGGCGGTCTGAACTGCTGTAAATCAGAAAATGCAGTAACGCAAATTGCGCTCAGCGCTTGCCGGCCTGCGAGCGATATTCCTTCACGGCTTTTTCCAGATCGTCGAGTTCTTCGCACGGCAGCAGGCAGATGTCGCGCAGCGCCGCGAGGTGTTTTTCCGCATTGGGCAGGTCATTTAACATCAGGTACGCCTCGCCGATGTACTCATGTGCGCCGCGGTGGCGCGGGTTGAGTTCTATCGAGCGTTTGTAGAATTTAAGCGCGAGATCCATCTGCTTGAGATTGCGATACGAAAAGCCGAGGTAGTTGTGCAAGTCCGCGCTGTCCGGATCGCGCAGCGCGGCTTGGTGGAATACGCCATCGCGCAATTCGGGTCGTCCTTCAACACGGCTTCAAAGGTCTTGCGCGCCTCGCCGAACCAGTACGAATGGATCATCGCGACACCAGTTTCGAACTGCTTTTGCACCTTGGGTGCGCACGAGGTCGCGAACGAGACCTTGCCGAGTTGATCGGCCTTTTCGTGAGCGGATGCCGCGCCGGAGGCGAATATCAGCACAGCGGAAGATATTGCCGGGATGGCAATGTTGAAAAAAATGCGTGCGTTCATAATTTCAGAAGTCTTGATCCGGGCGGAAATGGCATTGCACTTTTTTCGGCACATTCGGCTGCAATCCTAATGACAAGGGCAGCTACACGGATTGCGTTTGCAATGGGGTGGTTATGTCAGACAAGCTCGTAAATCATTTTTTGCCCGGTTTCCGGATGCTGGAAACCCTGTTGGGTTAACTCTTGCAGCAGTGCTGATACGGCGCGGTCATGAACTGGGTT
>CAMDLH010000018.1 GCA_945901405.1 Bordetella parapertussis
CTCCGGTTGCTCCCCACCCCGTTTCGCTTTGACACGCAACGGCGCAGTTACCTTCGGCTACGGAGCTGTGGCACACTCCGACACGGACTTGCACCGTGCTGATTTGGCGCCATCACGGGCGCACGGTTCCCGCCTGCGCGGGAACGACATTGGAGGTTTTGCTTTTGCGGCTACTTGCCCGTCACCGCCGCACCCGCGCCATTACCAGCCACGCGCCCGAACACCGTGCCCGACACCAGCCCCGTGCCCGCCGGGTAGTTGAAGTAGAAAATGCCGCCGACCATTTCACCCGCCGCATACAGCCCTGGAATCGGCGCGTAGCCGAGATCAAGCACCTGCCCGGTTTCGTGATTGATGCGCAGACCGCCGAAGGTAAACGTGATGCCGCAGGTCACGCCGTAAGCCTCGAATGGCGGCGTGTCGAGCACGTTGGCCCAGTTTGATTTCACCGGCTCTATGCCGACCGTGCAGCGCCCGTCGCGGATCGCGTGATTGAACGGCACATCGGTTTTTATCGACGCGTTGTATTCGCGCACCGTCTTCAGAAACACCTGCGGGTTCACACCTTCAAGTTTGGCCGCGAGTTCTTCGATCGTGTTGGCGGTGAACTTGGTGACTTCGCGCCCGCTGTATTCTTTTTTCAGCAGCGGCTTGGTTTTCGCGTCGAACACTTGATACGCGTACTGGCCGCTCTGCTTTAACACTTCCGCGCCGTACTTGGCGTAGGTGTAGTTGTAGAAATCCTCGCCCTCGTCGACGAAGCGTTTGCCCTCGGCGTTGATCATGATCGACAGCGGATAGCTGTGGCGATACGGATCGTGCGATTTCTCGACGATGCCGAATTCCGGCGCGTGACGCTCCCACGACACCGCGTGCCGCCCGGACCAGTTGCCGTACGGACAGGCGCCGATTTCCAGCGCCATCTTCAGGCCTTCGCCGAGGTTGTGGCGCGAGCCGCGCACCTTGGCAAGCTCCCAGCCCGGCCCGAGATAACGCGTGCGCCATTCCGGATTCGCCTCGAAGCCGCCGCAGGCGAGGATCACCGCTTTCGCCTTGTATTCAACCGGCACGCCTTTTTGTTTGGCGCGCACGCCGAGCACTTTCACGCCGTCGTAAATCAGCGAGATCGCGCGCGTCTCGTAGAAAATATCGATGCCTTTTTTCTCCGCGGTCTTGGTGAGATCGGCCACAAGACCGGCGCCGCCGCCATTCACCGTCAGCGGAAAGCGCCCGAAGAATTTACGCGTGCCATTGACGATGGCCGATTGCGAGCCGTAGTTCGGCACGAACGACGCGCCCTGGCTGCGCAGCCACACCATGCCGGCATGGCTCTGGGTAATCAGCGTCTCGCTCAGATTCGGATCGGTGCGAAACGCCGTCACGCGATACAGATCATCATAAAACTCATCGACCGTGTTGCTGTCCCAATCGGTGTTGCGCGCTTCGTCCTCGGGTATTTCGGTGATCTGCTGCAAATCCTCGACCTTGCTGTAGGCAAAGCGCATCACGCCGCCGGCAAAGCGGCTGTTGCCGCCGGATTCGTCGATGGACGCGGCTTCCAGCATCGCCACATTCGCACCCTTGTCGTGCGCCGACAGCGCCGCGCACAGCGCCGCGTTGCCTTTACCCACTACTACTACGTCGTACTCCGGCATGTTGCTCTCTCCCGTTTAAGCGAGCTGCAATAATCTCGCACTTGCGCCGGTGGTGCACGCTCTAGTTCACTTGTTGGAGCGGCATCGCAATCGATGCCGCTTAACTTTGCCTGCGTGGCTCCATACCCGCCAGCACCTCCGCCACGTGCAACACCTGCGTCTTCGTATCGCCGCGCCTGCGCAAGCGGCCTTCGATGTTGAGCATGCAGCCCAGATCGCCGAGCACCACCGCATCGGCGCCACTCGCCGCGATGTTCTCGCATTTGCGGTCGGCGATGTGCGTGGAGATGTCGCCATACTTCACCGCGAACGTGCCGCCGAAGCCGCAGCAGGCTTCGCACTCTTCCATTTCCTTTATCGTCAGCCCCTCGATCTTCGACAGCAGCACACGCGGCTGTGTCTTCACGCCCAGTTCGCGCAGCCCCGAGCAGGAGTCATGGTAAGCATATGTTTTCACTGAGGTTTTTAATGATGTTTTTGATGCGTCTTTAAACTTCAAAACATCGACCAGAAACTCCGTCAGCTCATACGTCACCGCGCACAACGCGTTCACGCGCGCAAGCTCCGGCTGCCCTGCGAACACGTCGGGATAGTGCGTGCGTATCATGCCCGCGCACGAACCCGAAGGCGCCACCACGTAATCGCAATCACCGAACTCCGCCAGCACCTTGCGCGCTAGTTTAAGCGCGGATGCGCGATCACCGGAGTTGTAGCCGGGTTGGCCGCAGCAGGTTTGCGCTTCGGGTACCACCACTTCGCAGCCTGCTGATTCAAGCAGCTTCAACGCGGCAAAGCCGATGCTTGGACGCATCAGGTCTACCAGGCAGGTGACAAACAGGCCGACTTTCATCTAATGGTATTGGTGCGTTTCTGGTTGTTCGTTCAAATGCATAGACGCCAATATCAACCCCGTCGTTCCCGCGCAGGCGGGAACCCATAACACATTCGCCATAGGCGCCACCGCATGGATTCCCGCCTTCGCGGGAATGACAGCCGTTGTTATTGATTTTGAATTCGCGCTCAATCCACCCGCGCCCCGGAATCCTTCACCACCTTGCTCCACTTCACCGCTTCTTTCTTGATGTGTTCGGCGTATTGCTCGGGCGTGCTGCCGACGGGCTCGATGCCGTCGCGCAGCAGGCGCTCGCGCAGCTCCGGCACTTTCAGCACCTTGGCAACTTCGCTGTAGACGCGATCGACAATCGCCTTGGGCGTGCCGCCGGGCGCGCAGATGCCCGACCACGAAATCGCCTCGAAGCCCGGCATGCCCTGCTCGGCTATCGTCGGAATGTCCTTTAGCGTGGAGAACCGCCGGCCGCTGCTGATGCCCAGCACGCGCAGCTTGCCCGACTGCACGTGCGGCAGCGAGCTCACCGGCTGGTCGAACATCAACACCACCTGCCCGCCCAGCAGATCGCTCATCGCGTTGCCGGTGCCTTTATACGGCACATGCGTCATGCTGATGCCGGCGGCGGATGCAAACAGCGCCGCCGACAGATGCGAGGCAGTGCCCACGCCCGACGAGGCGTAGTTGATCTGCCCCGGCCGCGCCTTGGCGAGCGCCACAAACTCCCGCACGTTTTTAGCCGGCAGCGACGGATGCATGACGATGATGTAGGGCAGCGTGCCGGTCTGGGTCACCGGCGTGAGACCTTTCTCCGGATCGTACGGCAGCTTGGAATAAATAAACGGCGCGATCGCGAACACGCCCGTGGTACACGCATGCAAGGTGTAGCCGTCGGGCGGCGCCTTGGATGCGAGCTCGGCGGCAATGTTGCCGCCCGCGCCGGGGCGATTTTCGACGACCACTTGCTGCCCGACGTTTTTCGTCATCTCCTGCGCGATCAGGCGCGCAACGATATCGGTCGAGCCGCCGGGTGCAAAGCCGACGAGTATGCGTATCGTTTTGCTCGGATAGGCTTGGGCGCCGGCGCTTGACGCCATTCCGAATGAACAAAAAATAGTAAATAAAAACAAATACTTACGTTTCACATTGTTCTCCATTGAATTCACTCATGCATCACTGCGGCACGATGCCGGCTGCCTTGACGATCTTGCCGTACTTCTCGATATCTTCACGCAGAAATTTTGCAAACTCTGCCGGCGTGGTGCCTTTGCTTTCGATGTTGATCTCGGCATAGGTTTTGCGCGTGTCCGCGTTTTGCATCACCGCGCGCGTTGCCTCGTAAATCCGTTGGGTGATCGCCTTGGGCAATTGCGGCGGGCCATAGATGCCATACCAGCCGGAGACTTCATAACCCTTAAGCCCCGACTCATCCATCGTGGGCACTTCCGGTATCTGATCGCTGCGCTTTAAGCCCGTGAACGCCACGCCGCGCAAACGGTCGGCCTTGACGAAAGGCACCGCCGCCGGACTCGATGCAAAATTCATCGCGATCTGGTTCGCCAGCACATCATTGATCGCCGGCCCGCCGCCCTTGTATGGCACGTGGGTGATTTTCACGCCCGCCATCAGGCAGAACATTTCGCCAGCGAGATGCTGCAAGTTGCCCACACCCGCCGACGCATACGAAAACTTGCCGGGCGCGGCACGCGCCGCATCGACCAACAACTGCACCGTGCGCTGCGCGGAGGCGGGATGCACCACCAATACCAATCCGCTTGATTTGACGATTTCGCTGATCGGCGTCAAATCGCGCAGCGAATCGTACGGCAGTTTGCGATACACATGCGGATTGATGGTATGCGAGCCGGAGGTAATCAGAATCGTATGCCCGTCGGGCGCGGCGCGCACCACGAGTTCGGTACCGATGATGCTGTTCGCACCCGCGCGGTTATCCACCACGATCTGCTGGCCGAGCACCGCGCTCAAGCGGTGCGCAAAAATGCGCGCGATCACATCCGGCCCGCTGCCCGCCGACGAGGGCACAATCAGGCGGATCGGGCGGTCGGGATATGCCGCGCTTGCGGGCGCAATGGAAACACAAAAAGCGGCGGCGCCCACGACACCCAGACACGCACGCAATAACTGATGCACGCACAACATGAAAACCCCCTTGCTAAACCCCGCCCACTACCACCCTTCACCCTTCACCCTTCACCACACCTCAAGCCATTCCAATCGGCTCCGCCAGCGGCGCGGCGATCTTGCCGGGCCGCGCGCGCATCATATCGTGCAATTCTTTTTGTATGTGCGCATAACCGGGGTCGCCGAACAAATTGTTCATCTCACCCGGATCGTTTACGAGATCGTACAACTCGCCCGCGCCCGATTCGAGTTCAAACGTGCATTTGTGCGTCTTGGTGCGCACGGTGCGCAGCTTCAACGCCACACCACAGCGCGAGGGATGCAAATGCCATTCGCTGTAAGCAACATCGCGTGTTTCCGCACCACCGCGCATCAGCTTCGCCAAACTGCGGCTTTGCATTTCAGCGGGCTTGGAAACGCCGGCGTTTTCGTAAAACGTCGCCGCCAGATCGAGTGTTGAAACCGGCTCGGCGACCAACTGGCTTTTCGCGACACCCGGCCCGCGCGCCACCATCGTCACTCTCAACAGGTCTTCGTACGGCGTTGGGCCCTTGAGATACAGGCCATGATTGCCGAGCAGTTCGCCGTGATCGGTGGTGTAAATCACCAGCGTGTTGTCGGCCACGCCTTGCGCTTCGAGCATGCTCATGAGTCGCCCGACGTTGTGGTCGATCTGCGAAATCATGCCGTAGTAGTTAGCGGTCATCTCCGCGAGTTGCGCATCGGTTTGATCCGGCACGCGCGAACCCTCGGCGCGGAATTTCAGCATCGCTGGATCAGACAACTGCGGCTTGCCTTCGAGCGAGGCCTTGTGCCACCACGGCCGGCGTTCGAGATCGCGCGTGCGATGTTTGGGCAGCACCATGTCTTTCGGGTCGTACATCAGGCTCCACGGCTCGGGGCAATCAAACGCGTGATGCGGATCGGGGAACGACACCCACGCGCAGAACGGTTTTTCGCTCTTCGTTGCATCCGAAATCCAGTTGATCGCGCGATCGGCGATCCACGTGCTCGAATGCCACGCGGCGGGCAGCGCCGAATACCAGGTTTGCGCCGCACCCGTGCCGGCGCGCGTCTCGGCGGCCCATAGTTTTATCCCCTCGTTATCAATGCCGCGCGACGACAGCCAGCGTTCGTAGTGCCCGGCGGGCGGCTCTTCCAGCGGACGCGTGCGATGCAAATGTCCGATCACCGCCAACTCGCAGTGCTGGAAACCCATATACGGGCCGACCCAATCAGGGCCATAGGCCGCCTGACTCTTGTTGCACTCCGGCGAGCCGGTCGCCGCGAATGTCATCTTGGTCGAAAAATGCGCCTTGCCGATAAAGCCGGTTTGATAACCGGCCTTGGCGAGCGTGCCCGCAAAACCGGCTTCACCCACGTGCGGATCAAGGTCAACGCCGTTATCCCACACGCCATGCGTCAACGGCAGCATGCCGGTAAGTATCGCCGCGCGCGAAGGCTGGCATACCAGATTGGGCGTGATGCACGCGGAGAAGCGCGTGCCCTCGAGCGCGAGCCGGTCGATGTGCGGCGTTTTGAGGTTTTTGTTTTCGAAGCCGTTGCAGTCGGCGCGCTGCTGGTCGGAGGTGATGAGGAGGATGTTGGGGCGTGGTTTAGTCATGAAGGTTCCGGAAAAAGATCAAGTTCAAAAGCATTTTAGCCACGGATTTACACAGATGAACACAGATAAGATCATGAAACGTAACAAACCAGTTCCGTCATTCCAGCGCAGGCTGGAATCCAGTGCGTGCACCGCGCCGAAGGCGCTGATCTTCAGACGCTGCGCGTGAATGAACGATCTGGATTCTGGATTTCGCCAGAATGACGGTGATGAGGTTAATCTGTGTTCATCCGTGTAAATCCGTGGCAAAAAAGGGGCTATTTGTTCAACCCCAATTCCGTAAGCAGCGCACGAAACGTCACCGCCTCACGATCCAGAAACTCACGCAGCTTCGGCCCGGTAACAAAATTCGCGCGCCAGAAATTGCGCTCAAGGTCCTTTTTCCATGCGCCCGATTCATTCACCACCGACAAGGCGTTCTCCCAGAACGCGATGTGCGCGGAGGGCATGCCCTTGGGGCCGATCACGCCGCGCCAGTTGGTGAACACGGCATCAAAGCCCTGCTCCTTCATCGTCGGGACGTTCGCCAGCACGCCTGATAGACGCTGCGGCGCAATCACGCCCAGCGCGCGCACGCGGCCCGCCGCCATATACGGCGGCATGTTGGCCGCGGTGCCGCTGACCATTTCGATTTCACCCGCGAGCATGGCGACCACACCGTCACCCGCCGATTTGTATGGCACGAAACGCGCGCGGCGCACATCCACGCCCATTGCCTTCCACGCCACCGCCGCCGCGGTATGCGAGCCCGAGCCGAGACCGGGGCCGAAGCCGACCGCCACCGCGCCCGCGTCCGCGCGCAACCGCTCGCGCACGTCCGCCATCGATTTGAACGGCGAATCGGCGCGCACCACCAGCACCATGTAATCCTCGAACAGCAGCGCCAGCGGCGTCACGTCACGGTGCCCGAGGTGATGCGCGCCGGTGACCGGGTTGGATACAAGATTGGTGTTGCCGATGGCGATGGCGTGGCCGTCGCCGCGCTCATTGAGATAGCCCCACGCGATGCCGTTGCCCGCGCCCGGTTTATTGATGACCACCACCGGCACGCCGATGGCGCGCGCATCGTCCCAGATTTTCTGGATAACGCGCGCAGTGAGATCGAGACTGCCCGCGGGCGAGGACGGCGAGATGAAAGCCACCGGACGCGCGGGCTTCCAAGTCTGCGCCGAGGGCGCCGTGGCGAGCAGCAGCAGAATCAGCGCGAGAAATTCCCGCATCCGCCCGCCACCGCGCGGTAACAAACTCATGCCGCGGCGGCGATTTTTGCGCCCACGATCTTGTCGTAACTGCTGTCGGCGTTAAGCAAATCCCAGGTGGTCATCCAGTCATGCAGGTGTTCGTATTCCTCGCGCGTGTACGGGCGCGGCGACACATAACGAAAGCGCGGCAGATAAAAATCGTCCTCGGTGAGTTTCATGATGTCCGATGGCACTTCGCGCATCATGTAGCGCAGGTACGGACGGATGTTCGCATTGATTTTCACCACCGCCTTGACGATGGCGCGGTTGATCGCCGAGTACATTTCCGGCTCGACATCGGGGGTGGCGACTTCGGCGCCTTCGTAGAATGCTTCGCTGATGATCTTCAAACCTTTTTTCGCCGACACCGTGATCCACGGCTCCATCACCGCCGCCGCCTCGACCTTGCCTTCTTCGAGAAAGCGCAACCGCTGCTTGGGGCCACCCACGTGCACGGCGCGCACTTCGCTTTTCTTGTTCATCGAGCCGCCAAGCATGGCCAGCGTGATGTAGTGCGAACCCGCGTGAAAATTCACCGCCACCGTCTTGCCGCGCAAATCCTGCGGCACGTTGTACGGCGAATCGGCGCGCACCACGATCGCCTGTGTCGCCACCGCCGCGCGTTTGCTGATGACCTTGGCGTTGGCCGCACTATCCTGCGTGCGGCGGATCTGCCCCCACTCGCAAGCGCGATACATGCAGAACTCGCCGCGCTCGATGCCCTCGTGCCAGCCGTAGGATTTCACTGCGCGGTGATCCTCTATCGGCTTGTCAGGCACTTCCTTGTCGCGGTCACGGCCCGAACCCGCAGGCACCAACTCAACGTCGTAGCCTTCCTGCTCGAAATAACCTTCTTCCTTCGCCACATGATACGGCAGTGAAAACACGGCGTTGTTGACTTCGATGCGGGTCTTGATGAGCGGCATGTCGATTTCTCCTCCTGAGTCTGGTAAACAGTTTACCCGCGACGCCGGCTGCACGGCAATCCTTTCGCGGCATAATAGACCCATGAACTGGAAACCAGCCGGCGCCATCCTGTTTGCCCTTGCCACGCACGCCTCGGCTCAAACGCCGCCGGGTTGGCCCAGCCGCCCCATACGCATGATCGTGCCACAGCCGCCCGGCGGCTCGACGGACGTGATCGCGCGCGTAATCGCGCAGCGCATGAGCGAGGCGCTCGGCCAATCGGTGATCGTCGACAACCGGCCCGGCGCCGGCACCATCGTCGGCGTCGAGATCGTCGCCAACGCGGCACCAGACGGGCACACGCTGCTGGCGGTGGCCTCGTCCTACAGCATAATTCCGGCGCTGCACAAAAAACTGCCGTTCGATCCGCTGCGCGATCTGGCGCCGGTGACGCAAATCGCAACACTGCCGCATGTGCTGGTGGTGAACCCCTCGGTGCGCGCAAATTCGGTAAAAGAGTTGATCGCCCTCACCAAAGCCTCGCCCGGCAAACTCAACTACGCCTCCAGCGGCTTTGGCACCAGCACGCACATGGCCGCCGAGCTTTTCATGTTCATGACGGGAGTGAGCATGGTCAACATCACTTACAAGGGCGGCGCGTCGGCGCTGGTGGCCATGCTCGGCGGCGAGTGCCAGGTCAATTTCGCTACCATCTCCACCGTGATGCCGCACGTGCAGGCCAACCGGCTGCGCGCGCTCGCCGTCACCACCGCCAAACGCTCCGCCGCCACGCCCAGCCTGCCAACGATGGCCGAGGCCGCGATACCCGGCTACGACCATTCGTCATGGATCGGCCTCTTTGCGCCCGCAAGAACGCCCGCTTCGATCATGGCAAGACTCAACGGCGAAACCGTCATGGCCGCACGCTCGCAGGAAGTCAAAGCCGTATTGAGCAGCGATGGGCTTGAAGCCACCGGTACCACGCCGGAAGAATTTGCCGCGCTGGTAAAAACCGAAATCGCGAAGTGGGTAAAGGTTGCGAAGGCGGCGAAACTTCAACCGCAGTAGCCGTGGCATGGGTGAAACCCATCCTACGAGGTAAAAGCCTCTATGCCGCCAAGGCCGGTTTCAACGCCGCCGCCGGCGTGCCGTCATTCCACGGCAGCGGCACGTCGTAGTCGCGCAGTAAACAATCATCCGGCAGGCATTCCAGCGGTGTGAAGTCGCGATGCGCGATGTATTCGGGCCGCTTGAATCGGCGAATGTGATTCGACACCGCGCACAGGCTCAGATACACCGCCACGCGATTCCACGGCGACAGGTTCGACGTCGATGAATGCACCAGGCACGAGTGAAACATGATCATCGAGCCGGGCGGCCCCTTGGGCGCAACAATGCCGCCGCGCGCGACGAGCTTGGTGATGGTGTCGTGATTGATGGTCCACAGCGGGTAGCTTGTCGTCGTTAAGTCATGCTGCGCTTCGAGCACGCCTAACTTGTGGCTGCCGGGGATGAACATCAGCGGACCGTTGAACTCATTCACCTCGTCGAGAAAAATCGCCACGTTCATCGCGCGCGGTTCGGGCATGTGATCGTCGTTGACCCAGGTGCCGTAATCCTGATGCCACTGCCACACGTCGCCGTCGAACGCCATCTTGCCGTTGATCTTGAATTGATGCATGTAAAGACCCTCGCCATACATCTGCATCACGGGTGTGAGCATGCGCGGATGGCGCGCGAGCGTGGCGAAGGGTTTGCTGTACATGTGCGCGGCGAAATTGGTGCGCACCACGCCGCCGGTTTTTTCGCGCACATTCTCCGGGCGTTGCCGCGCGTAAAGCCGCGGCACTTCGTCGAGCAGCGGCGTGATTTCCGCCTGCGTGAACAGGTTGGGGAAAAACAGGTAACCGTCGCGGTCGAATTGTTCGAGTTGCTGCGGCGTGAGTTTCATGGCAATGCTCTCCGTGCATGAGTTGCTATACTAGCCGCACCCCAATTCCGTGGCAACGATCATGAATCTTCCGAACATCGTACTTATTCTCGCCGATAACCTCGGATGGGGCGAACTCGGCTGCTACGGCGGCGGCGTGCTGCGCGGCGCACCCACGCCACGCATCGACGCGCTGGCGGCCGAGGGCCTGCGGCTCACCAATTTCAATGTCGAATCCGATTGCGTGCCCACGCGCTCGGCGCTGATGACCGGGCGCCATCCAATCCGCACCGGCGCGCTGCAATCGGTGCCCGCCGGGCTGCCACAGGGCATCACGCCGTGGGAGATCACGCTCGCGCAGTTGCTCTCCACGCAAGGCTATGCCACGGCGATACACGGCAAGTGGCACTTGGGCGACCGCGCCGGGCGTTATCCGCATGAGCGCGGCTTTGACGAGTGGTATGGCATACCGCGCACCACTAATGAAAGCATGTTCACCTCGTCGCCGGGCTTTGATCCGAAAGTCGTGCCGCTGCCGTACGTGATGGAAGGCAAGCGCGGCGAGCCGGCAAAGAATGTTGCGGTTTACGATCTTGAGTTGCGGCGCAAGATTGATTCGCAACTGATCGAGCGTTCGATAGCTTTCATGCAGCGGCAGAGCGCGGCGAAGAAACCGTTTTTCGCTTACGTGCCATTAACGCAGCTTCACTATCCGACGCTGCCGCATCACGATTTCGCGGGCAAAACCGGCGCCGGTGACTTCGCCGATTCGATGCTGGAGATGGATTACCGGGTATCGCAAGTGATTGATTTTATTGATAATTCTGGATTACGCGAAAACACGGTTTTTATCTTTGCCAGCGACAACGGCCCGGAGTTTCGCCGTCCGTGGCGTGGCACCGCTGGCCCTTGGAGCGGCACGTACCACACCTCGATGGAGGGTGCGCTGCGAGTGCCGTTCATCGTGCGCTGGCCAGGGCGCGTGCCCGCGCGCGTGTCGAATGAGATCGTGCATGTAGTTGATCTATACGCGACGCTCGCCGGAATTGCCGGCGTGAAATTGCCCGAGGATCGTGTCATTGATGGCGTCGATCAGCTCGATTTCTTCACCGGCAAAGCAGAAAAATCCGCGCGCGAAGGTTTCGTCTACTACATCAAGAACGAACTGCGCGCGGCGAAATGGCGCGATTGGAAAATGCACATGGTGTGGGAAACCGAACCCAACAGCGGGCCGAATCATCTGGAGACGCCGTGGGTCTTCAACCTCACGCAAGACCCGAAAGAAGAAACCGATGTCGGCACCACCAATAGTTGGGTGCGCGGCCCGTTGCGGCGCATGATTCACGAGTTTCAGGAATCGCTCAAGGTGCATCCACCGATACCGCCCGGTGCGCCGGATGATTACCTGCCAGCCAAGGCGAAGACGTGAAAGGTATCGCAGTGTTTCCTGTCAGCATTACTGGATATCCAACACAGCCTCGCCAGCACGATCATCTTTATCCTGTCATTCCCGCGCAGGCGGGAATCCATGCCGTGCCTCAAGTGGCGCTGTGTTATGGGTTCCCGCCTGCGCGGGAACGACAGTGGTGGTATTGACTCCCTTACAGGCCGCGTGAATCTCATGAAAAAAACCGTCCACTACTTTCATTCACTGTCTTCGCCATGGGCGTATCTGGGCTGGCCGAAATTCAAGGCGCTGATCGCGAAGCACGATCTCAACGTGATCGTGCGGCCCACGCGCATCGTGCCGCCCAACGGCGGCATTCCGCTTTTAAGCCGTCCGCTGGCGCGGCGCAATTATCACGAAGTCGAGCTCGACCGCTGGCGCAAACGGTTGAACATGCCGCTGGTGCTGCGCCCCAAACACTATCCAACACAAAACGAATTTTGCGCGCGCATGGTGATCGCCGCAGACCAACTCGGCTGGGACGCACTGGCGCTGAGTCACGCGCTGCTGCATGCGTTGTGGAGCGAAGAACTCGACGTGATGGACGCCGCCGTGCGCGTGGCCACCGCGAACAACCTGAGCATGGACGGCAACAAACTGCTCGCGATGCAGGATACGCCGGACATCATGGCCGCGTGGAAGGCGAGCGAAGACGAAGCACGCGAGCGCGGCATCTTCGGTACACCGACTTGGGTTTACAACGACGTGTTGTATTGGGGCCAGGACCGGCTGGATTTTCTCGATGAGGCGCTTTCACAATGAAACACCTATTCGCCGCGGCAGCGCTGCTCCTGCCGGGCGCTGTGTTGGCGCAAGCCACGAACTATCCCGACAGGCCGATACGCTTGGTCGTGCCCTTCGCGGTGGGCGGCGCGCTTGATGTCGTCGCGCGCATCGCCGGCCAGAAGCTGACCGAGAGTTGGGGCCGTCAGGTGATCATCGACAATCGTCTGGGCGCGGGCGGCAACATCGGCGCGGAATACGTCGCCAAGGCCGCACCCGATGGCTACACGCTGCTGATGTCATCCGTCACCACGCAAGCGATCAACATGAGCCTGTTGTCAAAGCCGCCGTATGACTTCGAGCGCGATTACGCACCTGCGAGCATGGTGGCCTCCGCGCCGCTGACCCTGATGATTCACCCCGCGCTGCCGGCGAAGACTGTGCGCGAATTCATCGCGCTGGCGAAACAGCGTCCCGGAGAATTGAATTACTTTTCATCCGGCGTGGGCACCGGCACGCATCTCGCAGCGGTGATATTCGATCAGATGGCGGGCATACGCACCACGCACGTGCCGTACAAAGGCGCGGGGCAAGCGGTGACCGATCTTTTGTCCGGGCAGATGCAGTTTGCGTTCACCACCACGCAGATCGCGCTGCCGCACGTCGAGGCCGGACGCCTGCGCATGCTCGGCATCGGCTCGGCGCAACGCTTTCCGCGCCTGCCGAATCTACCCACCATCGCCGAAAGCGGCGTCAAGGGTTTTGAGGCGGAGCAATGGTACGGCGTGATCGCCCCGCGCGGCACGCCCGCGCCCGTCATCAACAAATTATCGGGTGAACTACGTACTATCGTGGCCAACGCCGACTTTCAGGAACGCTTGTTGAGCCAGGGCATCGTGCCGGTGAGTTCGACACCGGACGCTTTTGCCGCGACGATCAAGCAAAACATCGCTCGGTTTGCCAAGGTCATCAAGGAGCTGGGGTTGAAGGTCGAGTAAAACCGCGCTGCTGTTGTCGCGCCAGCAATCAATGAGGAGCAACGAAAGTGTCATGTACAGACTTGACTCCATTTTTCGGGGAACACATGAAAAAGCAGTGTGCTTGCTGGATTACTTTTCTGCTGCTCGCGCCCGCGGAAGCATGCATGGCCGCGTTTCCCGCCGGTTACCCGTCCAAGGCCGTGCGTGTCATCGTGCCGTTTCCGCCGGGCGGCGGCACTGACATATTTGCGCGGCTCATCGGGCAACGCCTCAACGATGCGCTCGGCCAGAGCGTCGTCATCGACAACCGGGCCGGCGCCGGCGGAACGATAGGCTCGGAAATGGCGGCGCGCGCGCCCGCCGACGGCCATACCTTGCTCATGATCAACGCGGGCCATGCCATCAATCCGGGTCTCTACAAATCGTTGTCGTACGATTCCGTCAACAGCTTCTCGCCAGTGGCGCTGGCCGGCACGGCTTCGTATCTGCTGCTGGTGCATCCTTCGGTGCCGGCGAAGTCGGTGAGAGAATTCGTCAATTTGGGCAAGAGCGCCGCGCCGATTACTTTTGCGTCGTCCGGAAACGGCAGCACCACCCATCTCGCGGGCGCGCTTTTCAACAGCATGGCGGGCATCCTGATGACGCATGTTCCGTACAAGGGCGGCGGGCCGGCGAACACCGCGCTCGTGTCGGGCGAAGTGTCTTGCTACTTCGGCAGCATCTCCGGGGCGCTGCCGCTGGTCAAAGCCGGACGATTGCGCGTGTTGGCCGCGACCGGATTGAAACGTTCACCGGCGCTGCCCAAGCTGCCCACCATCGCGGAATCAGGCGTGCCGAAATACGATTTGACGGGATGGTTCGGCATGCTCGCACCGGCCGGCACGCCAAATGATATCGTGCAGGGGCTTAACGCCGAGATCGTAAAAATACTGCAAACACCCGATATCAAACGGCGCCTGCTCGAAGACGAAGGTGCCGAGGGCAGCAGCGGCACGCCGGCGGATTTCGCGCAATTCATCCGTGCTGAAATCAGGAAATACGCCGAGGCGATCCGGGTATCAGGTGCGCGCATTAACTAATCAATTGTTTGCAAAGGGAAGCCATGAAAATTGAACCACTGGGCAATGTGATGGGCGCCGAGGTCACCGGCGTCAATCTCAATGGGCCGCTCAGCGCTGCCGAGCGCGGGCAACTGTATCAGGCCTTTCTCGAACATCTGGTGTTGTGTGTGCGCGGCCAGTCGTTCGCGGATGTCGGCGCGTTCCTGAACGGGGCACGCCACTTCGGCGAACCCAAGGTGCAACACATGGAGTCGTATCGCGTGGACGGCCACCCCGAGGCCGGCGTGGTCTCCAGCGAGGATCGCGACGTCAAGGACGGCAAGCGCATCGTTCGCGGCACCATGTTTCACACCGACGAGAGCTTCATCGCCACACCGCCCAAGGCAACGATACTTTTTGCCGTCGACGTACCCAGCAGCGGCGGCGACACGCGTTACATCAACATGAAACAAGCCTACGAAACGCTGCCCGAAGACACCAAGGCTCGGATTGGCAAACTTACGGCCATACATTACTACGGCAAGAAGCGCGAGGGCCGCAAGGTGCCCACGCTCACCGAAGCGCAGATGAAAGATACGCCGCCCGTGCCGCACCCCATCGTGCGCACGCATGACGAGACCGGCGCCAAGACGCTTTACGTGCACGAGACCATGACAGACTGCATCGACGGCATGACGCCGCAGGAGAGCGAAGCGCTACTGCGGCGGCTCTACGATCACAGCACAAAAAATCCGTCATTGCAGTATCACCACAAATGGCGTGCCGGGGATTTCGTCATCTGGGACAACCGCTCAACGTTACATGCCGCAACAGCCGATTACGATGAACACGAAAAACGCCTGCTTTACCGCACCATGCTCAAAGGCGCGGCCACACATTGATGGGGCGAAGGCCGCCCGCATTACTTTTCAACATGCGTGACAAGCGGACGTTTCAACGCGCGTAACCCGCAATCCGTAGGGCGTCAATAAGCGAAGCGCATTGCGCCGCATGTATTGCGTGACCGAAGAAGTCACATCACGACATGGTAGTTTCGCTGCCCGCAAGTAGTCTGGTTGCGTAGACCGGAAGCAGCGCAGCGAAATCCGGGTTACGCTTGCTTTGAGTTTTTCTTCTTGGGCGCGTCCGGACGAGCGGGAATCCGCGCGGGCGTTCGCGCGCGGAACATTTTCAGCGTGAACCAAGCGGACAGCAGGGCCAATACCGCAAGAACGATGGCGATCATCCACTCGTCACCCGTGACGCACACGGCGCACAGGCGCCATTCGATATTTCCGCCCGCCGGCAGCGCGAGTCCGTATCCCGCGATGTGGCTACGCCTATCGTCGTCCAGGCGCTTTAACATGCCGACATAATGCACCTTGGCGACACTGGCGCAGTCACGCACGTCGCGTGCATCCACCACGATTTCGAGGTCACGCGCGCTGTTTGCCGCGACAAACAGTACTGCGTCGCGCGTTTCGCCCTCCTTGCTGGTGTCGGCATAGGTCACGAATCGTTTGCAATCCGCGCTGGCGTCGCTCAACGCCACCCATGCCGAACGCCCGGATTTCGCGCGCTCCACGGCGGCGCGCATGTCCATGGCAAGCGCGGTTTCGGTGACCGAAACCGCTTCGTACATCTGCACCGCCGACACGCCGGCGAAAAACAGAGTGAACAATCCACTCGTGATTGCGATCAGCGTAAGAAAAAAGCGTCTCATGCGGGTGATTCTACAGACGCCGGACGCGCAACACCAATCAGCGCACCGGCACGTCCGGCGGTTTCGTATCGCCCGAAGGGTGGGCGCTCCACCCGCCGCCCAGCGCCTTGACGAGATCGGCCACGGCAGCACGCTGCAATCTCAACGCTTCGCTGCGGTTAAGCTCCGCTTGCAGCAGATTGCGCTCGGCATCCAGCACTTCGATCTGCGACAGCAGCCCATTCTCGTAACGGATGCGCGCGAGCTTCGATGCCTCTGTCAACGCAATGCCGCGCGCGCCTTCGGCATCGTACGCTTCGCGCGCGCGCATCTGCGCATTGAGCGCCTGGCGCACTTCGCGGAATGCCTCCTGCAATGTTTTTTGATACTGCGCCAGCGCCTGGCGTTCGCGCGCCTGCGTGGCCTCGACTTCGGATTGCAAGCGGCCTGCCTGAAATATCGGTTGCGCCAGCGCGAACGCAAGCGTCCAGATGCGCGCAGGTGCGGTGAACAAATCACCCAGCGTGGCGCTTTCGCTACCGAACGCGCCGGTCAGTGAGATGCGCGGGAACAACGACGCGCGCGCGGCGTTGATGCGTGCATTGGCGGCGATCAGGCGTTGTTCGGCTTGCGCTACATCCGGGCGGCGCAGCAGCAACTCCGATGGCAATCCTTCGGGCACCACGGGTGCCAAGGGCGCACCTTGCACCGATGCGCGTTCTACTTTGCCTTTGGTGATCGCGCGCGGGCTGCGTCCCAGCAACACCGCGAGCGCAAGCTCCTGCGTGGTGCGGCTGGTTTCATGCGCGGGCAATTGCGCCTGCGCGGAGGCGACTTCGGCTTCGAGTTGGCGCAGCGTGAAATCGTTGATCAGCCCGGCTTTGGCGCGCACTTTTTGCAGGTTGAGGCTATCGTTGCGCAACGCCAGCGCGCGCCGCGTCGCCGCCAACTGTGCGTCGAGCGCGACCAGCGAGTAATAACCACGCACCACTTCGGAGGCGAGCGCGATGCGCACGATGCCGCGTGCGGCTTCTGTCGCCAGCAGATCGGCGCGCGCCGCGGATGACGCACTGGACAAGCGGCCCCATAGATCGACTTCGTAGGCCACGTTGAGTTGCACGTTGTAATCATTGCGTTCGAGCGGCGTGCCGGGCGGCATGGGTATGCCAGCAACCGCGGAGCTGCGCGTGCGCTCGCGCCCCGCCGCTGCGCTGAACGCGGGGGCGCGCTGCGCGTCGACCGAGCGCGCCAGCGCACGCGCTTCATCCACGCGCGCGGTGGCCAGCGCCAGGTCTTGATTGTAGGCAAGCGCTTCGTCCACCAGCTTGTCGAGCGCCGCGTCGCTATACAATGACCACCAGCGGTCGGCGGGGATTTTCACGCCATCCATCGGCGCATCGCGATACGCCGCAGGCAACTCCGCTGCCGGGCGCTGGTATTCAGTAGTGCTTGAACACCCTGCAAGCGTTAGTAAAATAGTCAATAAGAACAAGCACTTACGATGCATCACTATCCCCCTTGCTGGCCGGGTGATGACGCGGCGTGTGTGCGCCACGCAGCGCCGCGTCGCGATGATGCTGCACTTCGTCTTCGATCTCCTTGGTCGAACGCGAATCGGATAGCTTGCGATCGACGATCAGTTTGTAAAACCACGGAATAAAAAATATCGCGAGGAATGTCGCCGCCAGCATGCCGCCCATCACGCCGGTGCCTGCGGAATGACGCGCACCCGCGCCAGCACCCGTCGAGAACGCTAGCGGCATCACGCCGAGTATGAACGCGAGGGAGGTCATCAAAATCGGCCTGAAGCGCAGGCGCGCGGCCTCAATCGCGGCGGCGGAAGTTGAAAAGCCCTCATGCTTTTTCAACACCGCATATTCGACGATCAGAATCGCGTTCTTCGCGGCAAGGCCCAGCAATGTGACCAGGCCAATCTGAAAATACACATCGTTTGACAAGCGCGCGATACCCGCCAAGGGCGACAACAAGCCTTGCAGCCACGGCACGCCCTGCGCCATGTAGTACGGCATCGGCAGCAGGTTGTTGATAAAAATCGCGGCCAGCGCGCCGAAGGTGCCGAACGGCAAGGCCAGCAGCACCGCCAGCGGCAGCGACCACTTGTCGTACTGCGCGGCCAATATCAAGAACACCATGATCGCCGCCAACGCCAGCGCAATAATCGAGGTGCCGCCGGATCGCTTCTCCTGAAACGATGCGCCGCCCCAGTCGAAAGTGAATTCCGGCGGCAGAGTCGCGCGTGCGATTTTCTCCATGCGCTCGATGGCCTCGCCCGAGCTGATGCCGGGCAGCGCCGAGCCGATTATTTTCACCGCCGGCAGGTTATTAAAACGCTCCATCGAATCCGGGCCGGAGGTGTATTTCACCGATGCCAGCGAATCCAGCGACACCATCTTGCCCTGCTCGGAGCGCACGAACATCGCGCCGATATCTTCCGGCCGCTTGCGAAACGCAGGCTCGGCCGACATCAACACCTGCCAGGTGCGGCCATATTTATTGAAGTCGTTAACGTAATACGTGCCGAGCGTGGTTGCCAGCGTGCCGTATAGCTCATCAAGCGACACGCCCGCGGTCTTGGCTTTTTCGCGATCGGTTTCGATGTAGAGCTGCGGCACATTGGCGCGCCACAGCGTATTGACGAAAGGGAACGAACCGTCCTTCTGCACCGCGCCCAATAGTTGTTGCGTCACCTCGAACAATCGCGGCGCGCCGCCCTCGCCGCGATTTTGCAGATAAAACTCGAAGCCGCCGGCGTTGCCCAGCCCAAAGATCGGCGGCGGCGCAAAGCCCAGTATCAGCGCCTCCTTGATATGCGCGGTCTTCATGAAAAACTCGCCCACCAGTTGCGGCGTGGCGACATTGCGCTCGTCCCAGTGTTTTTGCGTGACGAATATGGTGGCCGCGCTGTTGCGAAAGCCGCCGCCGAGAAAATCCATGCCGGTGAACGCCACGGCGTTTTCGTTGGCCGGATTCGACTTGATGATTTCGACCACCTGATTGACCACTTTGTCGGTGCGCTCCAGCGTCGCGCCATCGGGCAGAAACACCGCCGCGATGTAATAGCCCTGATCTTCGTCGGGCACCAGCGAGCCGGGCGTGTTGCGCCACAAACCGATGGTAAGCGCCACCATGCCGATGAACAGAAACGCGCCGACAAAACCACGGCGCAGCATCCACGTCACGCCATCAACGTAACGCCCGGTGATGCGGTGAAACCAGCCGTTGAACCAACGAAAGAAACGCCCCGGCTCGCGGCGCTCGCTCTTCAAGATCAACACGCACAAACTTGGTGTCAGGGTCAGCGCCACCAGGCCCGAGATCACCACCGCAATCGATATCGTCACCGCGAACTGGCGATACAGCTCGCCAGTCAGCCCGCCCAGAAACGCAATCGGCACGAACACCGCGCACAGCGTCAGCACGATGGCGACAATGGGGCTGGTCACTTCCTGCATGGCCTTGACGGCGGCTTCGCGCGCATCGACATGCAATTCGTGCATGATGCGTTCGACGTTCTCCAGCACCACGATGGCGTCGTCCACTACGATGCCGATGGCGAGCACCATGCCGAACAGTGTGAGCGTGTTGATCGAATAGCCGAGCAACAGCAGCCCGGCGAAGGTGCCGATCAGCGACACCGGCACCGCCGCAAACGGGATCAGCGTCGCGCGCCAGTTTTGCAGAAACAGGAACACCACCAGAAACACCAGCGCCATTGCTTCGGCCAGCGTAATCACCACTTCGCGTATCGACACCGCGACGAAACGCGTGGTGTCGTACACCACGTGGTGCTGCAAGCCTTGCGGATAGGCCGCGCTCATGCGCGTCATTTCGGCTTTCACACGCTCAGCGGTGGCCAGCGCGTTGGCGTTGGGTTGCAGAAAAATGCCGATGAGCGTCGCCGATTTGCCGTTCACGCGGCCGATGAACTCGTAGTCTTTCGCGCCGAGTTCCACCCGCGCCACGTCTTTCAGGCGCAGCAGCGAGCCGTCGGGGTTGGCGCGCACCACGATGTTCTCGAACTCGCGCGCCTCGGAAAGACGCCCCTTGGTGGTGATGGTGTAGACCAGCTCCTGCGGGCCGCCCGAGGGCGATTGCCCAATCTTGCCGGCGGCAAACTGCGCGTTCTGTTCGTTCAGCACGCGCACCAGATCATTGGCCGTCACCTTCAATTGCGCCATGCGGTCGGGCCGCACCCAGATGCGCATCGCGTAATCTTTCGCGCCGAAGATCTGCACGTTGGTGGTGCCGGGAATGCGCTTCAGGGAATCAAGCACGTTCAGCGTGACGTAGTTCGAGATGAACAAATCATCGCGGCTGCCGTCGGGCGAGGTAAACGCCAGCACTTGCAGGAACGACAAAGAGCTTTTCTCGACGCTCACGCCCTGACGGCGCACCTCCTGCGGCAGACGCGGCTCGACTTGCTTTACGCGATTATTGACGTTGAGCGCGGCGGTATCGACGTTGGTGCCGATGTCAAAAGTGACCTTGATTTCGACCACGCCCTGCGCGGTGGAGGTTGAATTCATGTAGAGCATGTGCTCCACACCGTTGATCTGGTTCTCCAGAGGCGCCGCGACTGTTTGTTCAAGCACCTGCGCCGACGCGCCAGGGTAAATCGCACGCACGGTGACCACCGGCGGCGCGATTTCAGGGTACTGCGCCACCGGCAGCACGCGTATCGCGGCCAGACCCGCGATCACGATGAAAATCGAAATCACCGCCGCGAAGATCGGCCGGTCTATGAAAAAACGCGAGATCATTTTCGGCGCGCCTATTTCTTCGCCGCGGGCGTGACGGCAACGGGGTCAGCAATTTTCACCGGCGCGCCGGGGCCGATTTTCATCACGCCATCGACGATGACTTTATCACCCGGCTTAAGCCCGCCGTGGATTACCCAGCCCTCGCCGGCCCACTCGCCGACCTCCACCGGCCGCGGCTCGGCCTTGCTCTCGGCATTGACCGTGTAGAGGAATTTGCCCTTGGGGCTTTCCAGCACCGCGCGCTGCGGCACCACGATCGCTTGCGGGCGCACGGCGCCGTTGAGCATCACGCGTGCAAACTCACCCGCGCGCAACACGCCATCGGCGTTTTGAAACTCGGCACGCGCCTCACTCGCCCCCGTTTGCGCGTTCACACGGACATCGGTGAAATTAAGCGTGCCGGATTTGCCGGGAATGCTGCCGTCCGACAGTTTTACCGTGGCGATGAAGCGCCCCTTCTCGGGCAGCTTCAAGCGGCCATTTTCAACATCGCGGCGCATGGCGTGATACTCGCGGTCGGGTATGCCAAAGATCACATGCATCGGATCGGTTTGCGTCACCGTGGTGAGCAACACGTTGGGGCCGGACACCAGCGTGCCTTCGGAGGCCACCGCGCGGCTCGCCACGCCGGAAATCGGCGAGGTGACTTGCGTGTATCCGAGATTAAGCCGCGCCTCGGCCACGCGGGCGCGGGCGCTTTTGAGTTCCGCCTCGATCACCTGTTCGCCCGACACCGCGTCGTCAACTTCCTTCTGGCTCACCGCGCGTGTTTCGATCACCGCTTTTAGTCGCGCCGCTTCGCGTTTGGCCTGTGTCAACCGCGCTTCGACCACGCCAACGTCGGCTTCGGCACGCGCGAGCGCCACCTGAAACTGCGCCGGGTCGATGGTGAACAACGATTCGCCCTGACGCACCAAGGCGCCCTCGCGATAATTGCGTTTGAGCAAAATGCCCGTCACGCGTGCACGCACTTCGACTTCGCGATAACCCGCGGTTTGCGCGACGTATTCGTAGGTCACCGGCACGTCCCTGGCCTCGACGGTGACGACGTTCACCATTGCGGGCGGATAACCACCTGGCGGCGATGCATCGGGTTTACAACCCGCTGTAAGCGCCGCGAACACGATAGCGAGCGGCAACCGCTTGCAAGCGGAGAAAACGTAATTGGGCTTGAGCTTCATCATGGCATGTGCTTCTTGGTGACGAGGGTGGCGGTAAGTCTCGATCTTGCGCAATGCAATTACCGGGACAACGCACCAGTTTACATGCGGTGCCGCCGATGTAAAGGCGAACATATCAACCTGCACGCGCACCACCATGTGCCGCCTATCGCCTACAATACTCATTACATAAATCAACAGGGAGAAACGCCATGATTCACGTCGTCGCCATCATCACCACCAAACCCGGCATGCGCGCGGCAGTGCTGGAAGCCTTCAACGCCAACTGCCCGGCGGTGCGCGCCGAGGACGGCTGCATCGAATACGGCCCCACGGTTGACGCCGAGGGCATGGGCGGCTTTCAGACGAAGTTCGGCGCGGATTCGTTCGTGGTCATCGAAAAATGGCGTGACGCCGCCGCGTTGAAGGCGCATGCCGCCGCACCCCACATGGCCGCCTACGCCGCCAAGGTCAAGGACATGCTGGCGGGCCGCGTGATACACGTGCTGTCACCCGCCTAAGTCGCGGAGGACACGCCGTGAAAGTTACCCGTATCGAAACCCTGCGCTGCGATGCCGGGTGGCGCACATTCTCGTTTCTCAAGGTAATGACCGACGAGGGGCTGATCGGCTGGTCTGAATTCAACGAGAGCTTCGGCAGCGGCGGCTTGAGCGGCGTGATCGAGGCTCTGTCGCCGACAGTCATCGGCAAGGATCCGCGCAATATAGAACTCATCAACGCGCACCTGCGCACGCAGACCATCCAGTCGCGCGGCGGCATAAATCGTCAAGCCGTGGCCGCGATTGAGAACGCGCTGCTCGACATCAAGGGCAAGGCGCTGGGCGTGCCGGTGTACGATTTGTTCGGCGGCGCGGTGCGTAAACGTATTCCGTGCTACTGGTCGCACTGCGGCAGCTACCGCGCGCGTTACCCGGAGCTGCTGGGCGTGCCGCGTGTGTCGAGCTACGACGATCTGTCGCGGCTCGCGGAGGAAGTCGTGCGCCGCGGCTTCGGCGCCTGCAAAACCAACGTGATGATCCACGACGGCAAGACGCTGGCCGCGTACCGGCCCGGTTTTGGCGCGAGCAAGGGCTATCCGGAACTGAACTGGAACAACGACATCGTCAACGCCGCGTTCAAGACCGCGAACGCGTTTCGCGAGGGCGGCGGGCCGTCGCTGGGCATCATGATGGATCTGAATTTCAATTACAAAACCGAGGGCTATCTGCGCATCGCCAAGGCGGTCGAGCCGATCGGCATGACGTGGCTGGAGATGGACACGCATGACGCGCCATCGCTGGCGCTGATCCGCCGCGCGACCTCGACACCCATCGCCTCGTGCGAGACGCTGTGCGAGCGGCGCGATTTCAAACCGTTCTTCGAGAATTACGCGATGGACGTGGCGATCATCGACGTGATCTGGAACGGCTACATGGAGTCGCTGAAGATCGCCGCCATGGCCGACGTTTACGAGATGAACGTCGCGCCGCATAATTTTTACGGCCATTTGTCGAGCGTGATCTCGGCGCATTTCTGCGCGGCCGTGCCGAACATGCGCATCATGGAGACCGACGTAGACGCGGTGCCGTGGCGCGACGAACTTGTCGATGTGCCGCCGGTGATCGAGAACGGTGAATTCGTGTTGCCTACGGGGCCGGGCTGGGGTGTCAACGTCAACGAAGCCGCGGTGCGCGCGCACCCGCCCAAATAACAAGATGGAGCAAGCATGAGCGAAAACTCGGGTTCCGATTCAGACAGACGCATGGAAATCGCCGCGGTCATTTTCATGGCCGTGACGCTGGCGGCCACCATCAAGCTGCATTTGCTGCCCGCGTTGTTCGCGGGGCTGCTGATACACGAGCTGGTGCATATGCTCTCGCCACGCATGTTCGGCCATGGCAACAACCCGGATCGCGCAAAGCTGTTGTCGCTGGCGCTGTTGATCACGCTGATCGTGGTCGCCGTCAGCGGCATGACCGTCGCGATGATTCTGTTTTTCCGCAGTGAAGCGGGCAGCCTTTCCGCGCTGCTGCAAAAGATGGCTGAAATCATCGAGACCTCGCGCAACACGCTGCCCGTGTGGGTGCAGGAGGTGTTGCCCGCCGACGCCCAGGAATTGAAGGAACAAATCGCCAAGTGGCTAAGAGAGCACGCCAATGAAGTCAAATCCATCAGCGGCGAAGCAGGCCGCGGCTTCGCCTACGCGCTGATCGGCATGGCGATAGGCGCGCTGGTATCGCTGCGCGAGGCGCGGCACGATACCCAGACCGGCCCGCTCTCGGGCGCGGTGGGCCGTTGCGTGGAGCGGCTGTCAAACGCATTTCGCCGCGTGGTGTTCGCGCAGGTGCGCATCTCGGCGCTAAACGCGGTGCTGACCGGGATTTATCTTGTGGTGTTGCTGCCAATGCTCGGCATCAATCTGCCGCTGGCGAAAACCATGATTCTGGTGACCTTCCTCGTCGGCCTCTTGCCGGTGCTGGGCAATCTGATTTCGAACACAGTGATCGTGGTGATAAGTCTCAGCTATTCGCTCAATGCGGCGATCGGCTCGCTGGTTTTCCTGGTGGTGATACACAAGCTCGAATACTTCATCAACGCGCGCATCGTCGGCTCGCAGATTCAAGCGGCCGCGTGGGAGCTGCTGCTCGCCATGCTGGTGATGGAATCCGCGTTCGGCGTCACGGGTGTGATCGCGGCACCGGTGTTTTACGCCTACGTGAAATCGGAGTTCATGCATCGCAAGCTGGTGTAATCATGCGCCTTCTCCACTTCAGCGCGATTACATGCGCGCTGCTGTTCGCGGGCAGTGCGGCCGCGCAGCAGAATTATCCCGTCAAGCCAATCCGCCTGATCGTGGCGTTCGCGCCGGGCGGCGCGACGGATTTTCTGGCACGCATCGTGGCGCAACAACTGACCCAGCAACTCGGCCTGCCGGTGACGGTTGACAACCGCCCTGGCGCGGGTGGCGCCATCGGCACTGAAATGGGCGCGCGCGCCGCGCCCGACGGCTACACTCTGACCGCGGGCAGCTCCGCCGCGTTTTCGGTAACGCCGCACCTGGTGAAGAAGTTGCCATATGATCCGCTGCGCGATTTCGCGCCCGTGGGCATGTATTCGAGTTTCCCCTATGTGGTGATCGTGCATCCATCGGTCCCGGCCAGGTCGATCAAGGAACTGGTGGCTCTGGCAAGGGCGCATCCTGGCAAACTGAATTTCGGCACCGCGGGCAACGGCTCGGGCAACCATCTTGCCGTCGAACAATTCATGTCGATTGCCGGCGTGAAGTTGGTTCATGTTCCATTCAAGGGCGGCTCGCTGGCGTTAACCGCGCTGATGTCGGGCGAAATCGACCTCGCGTTCGACCCGATGATCACCACCATGCAACAACTTAAAAGCGGACGCATCCGCACCCTTGCCGTCAGCACGCAAAAACGCGCGCCGCAATTGCCCGAATTGCCGACGCTCGATGAAGCCGGCGTCAAGGGCTACGATGCCAACAACTGGTCGGGAATACTCGTCCCAACTGCGACGCCGCGCGCAATTGTCGAGCGGTTGAACAACGCGATCAACCAGGGCCTGTCGCGGCCGGAAGTAAAGGAACGTATGATCGCGCTGGGCGCGGAACCATTGACCGGCTCACCCGAAGACCTCGGCCAACTAATCAAACGTGAACTCGCACGCAACGCAAAAATCATCAGGGACGCGGGATTACAGGCGCAGTAGCGGCCTGCCGCCGTAACCTTTGCGTTCAATCAACCCGTTACCCAATCTTCCACGGCCTAAGGTAATCCAGCCGGTCGGCGCTGTAGACGACGATGTGTTTTACTTTTTTGTCTTTCTTCAACACATGCAGGGTTACGTCATCGCCTGCTTCGCCGCTGCCCCACAGCTTTTCGTAAAATTCGCTCTGGCTGCCCACGGAGTTGCCGGCCACGCCCAACACAATATCGCCGCGCTTGATGCCCGAACGGTCGGCGGGGCCGTCGGCGAGCGTGCGCGTGACCACCACGTGCCCTTCGATGTCTTCGGTGTAGATGCCAAGCCACGGCCGGCCCGGCGCGCGCGGGCGTCCGTTGCTGATGAGATCGTCGAGTATCGGCGGCAAAATATGTATGGGTATGAACATGTTGCCCGGAAACGCCACGCCCTGATTGGTGGCATCACTCACCCACAGCGAGGCGATACCCATCAGCCGCCCGGCGTCGTCGATCAACGCGGCGCCGCTGTGCTCGCCGCGCGGCGGCGCGGTGAAGATCGCGTCGTCGATCATGTATTCCCACCAGCCGGTAAAGCGCCGCCGCGACACCATGCACGCAGGCGACACGCCGCCCGCGGATGCGTGCGTGGCGATGCGCGCGCTGCTTAATGCACTCAGCGTTTTGGTGTCGCCAAAATCGAGCGGACGCTTGGTGATGCCGGGGCTCGCGCGCAGCAGCCCGTAGCCGGTGGCGTGATCGAAACCAATCACGTGCGCGGGAAACACGCGCCCGTCGCCCGCCATCACCAGTATCGAACCGGCCTCGATCACCAGATAACCGACGGTGAGTATCAGCCCCGAGGCATCGATCACCACGCCGGTGCCTTCGCGCTCCGCGCCCAGCGTATCGGCGGTGCGCGCGCCTTCCACCGCCTTGATGGAGAGCTTCACCACGGCCTCGGGAATATCGGAACGTAGCGCCGCCTTGCTGGTGGGCGCGTGCACGCTGCGCCAGGTGGCGAGCGCTACATTAAAAAAAGAGGCGGGCATACCATATTCAGGCGGTCGGGTAACTCACGTCAACAATCTCTATTTTCTTTTCTCCCGCCGGCGTTTGCAACGTCACGGTATCGCCCAGCGAGCGCTTTAACAACGCTTTTGCAATCGGCGAAACCCAGCTCACCTGCCCGCGCGCGGGATCCACTTCATCAAAGCCGACGATGGTGACGGTTTGCTCCGCGCCGGACTCGTCGGCGTAAGCCACTGTCGCGCCGAAAAAAATCTGTTCGTTGCCGCCATGCGCCACGGGGTCGACCAGCACCACGGTATCCAGCCGCCGGCCCAGGTAGTGAATGCGCCGGTCAATCTCGCGCAAACGCCGCTTGCCATAAATGTAATCGCCGTTCTCGGAACGGTCGCCATTGCCCGCCGCCCACGAAATCACCTTCACCAGTTCGGGCCGCTCCACGTCCAGCAAATGCGTAAGCTCGCTTTTCAGGCGCGCGTAGCCCCGCGGCGTCATGTAATTTTTGACAGCCGGCGGCGGCGCTGGTTCGGCCGGCTTGGATGATTGGCTGCGCATGGGCCGAGTGTAACCAAAACAAATAGTCGCCGCGAATTTCATCATATAAAATGCAGCACAACAGAACAAGGAACACAGCGTGGCGGAAAAAGAAGCCAGATCGTCGATACAAGTCATTGAACGCATGATGCATTTACTCGAAGTGCTCGCGGAGCACAGCGGCGCGGTAAATCTCAAAACACTCGCGGCGAGCACCAAGCTGCACCCCTCGACCGCGCACCGCATACTGAACGTGATGGTCGGCAGCCGCATGGTCGAGCGCTGCGAGCCCGGCATGTACCGGCTGGGATTGCGCCTGCTGGAGTTCGGCAACCTCGTCAAATCGCGCATCAGCGTGCGCCAGGAAGCGCTGCCGCACATGCAGGCGCTGCAACAGAAGCTGGGCGAGACCATCAATCTGTCGGTGCGCGACGGCGACCACGTCGTCTACGTCGAGCGCGCCTCGCCCGGCGGCTCGATGATGCGCGTGGTGCAGGCGCTGGGCGCGCGCGTGCCGCTGCACGTGACCTCGGTGGGCAAGTTATTCCTGGGCGAAGCCGGGCGCGATGCGTGCGCGGAATACATCAAGCGCAGCGGCCTGCGCGCGCAAACACCCAACACCATCACCGATGCCGAAGCGTTCGCACGAGAGATCGAAACCATACTGCGCCAGGGCTACGCCTTCGACCGCGAGGAAGCCGAGCGCGGCGTGTCTTGCATAGGTGCCGGCATCCACAACGACGACGGCAAAATCGTCGCCGGGATTTCCCTGTCCGCGCCCTCCGACCGGCTCAAGCCGGAATGGGCAGCCGAGGTTAAAGAAGCCGCACAGCGCGTTTCTCGGGCGATGGGGTTTAAGGGCAGTGTTTAATTTTGAGTGCTTAATGTTGAGTGAGGAAAGCGGCGCGCCCACTTTGCTGGGGTTAACTCAACACTAAACACTTAAAGCTCAACACTTTTTCAACGCAACGCAAACCAGTCACGCCACGCCCAAAGTGTTCGACCGGCACGCCATCTTCGTCGATCTGGAAACCACCGGCACCACGGCCACGCACGACGCCATCACCGAGATCGGCATCGTCGAGGTGGATCGCGGGCGCTACGTGGGCGAGTGGTCGACGCTGATCAATCCGGGTGTGAGCATACCGCCGATGATCCAGTCGCTGACCGGCATCACCAACGACATGGTGGCGCTGGCGCCGGCGTTCGCTGAGATTCAGCGCGATCTATACGCGCGCCTGGACGGCAAACTGCTGATCGCGCACAACGCGCGCTTTGACTACGGCTTTCTCAAGAATGAATTCCGCCGCTGCGGCGTGCGCTTCGACGCGCGCGTGTTGTGCACGGTGAAACTCTCGCGCAAGCTTTATCCGCATCACGCACGCCACAATCTCGACACGCTGCTGGAGCGCCACGCCATCCGCTGCGACTCGCGCCATCGCGCGCTCGGCGACGCGCGCGTGTTGTGGGATCTAGCGCAAGTGTGGCGGCAGGAGCGCGGCGATTCCCTGTTCAGCGCCGCGGTCAATCTGGTGTGCAAGACGCCAACGGTGCCGGTGGGCCTGCCCGACAGCGCCTACGACAACATTCCCGAAGGGCCGGGCGTTTATCTGTTTTACGGCGAGAACGACGTGGTGCTCTACGTCGGCAAAAGCATCAACCTGCGCGCGCGCGTGATGTCGCATTTCTCCGGCGATCACCGCGTCAACAAGGACATGCAGATCGCGCGGCAGGTCAAACGCATGGAGTATCGCGAGACCGCCGGCGAACTGGGCGCGCTGATTCTCGAAGCGCGGCTGGTGAAGGAACTCTCGCCCGTCTACAACCGCCAACTGCGGCGCAACACGCAACTGTGTTCGTGGCACTGGAACGATGCCGGGCTTGAAAGCGCGCCCAAACTCGTCACTGCCGGCGACATCAATCCCGCGCGGCTGGGTGAAATTTACGGCTTGTTCCGCTCGCGCGCCACCGCGATCGAGGCGCTGCGTGAAATCGCCGCCGGGCACGGGTTGTGCAATATTCTGCTGGGGCTGGAAAAGAGCTCGGTTGCGCACCCTGGTCCATGCTTCGCACACCAGATCAAGCGCTGCCACGGCGCATGCGTGGGCCTCGAAACACGCGAGCAGCACGCGCTGCGTCTCAAAACCGCGCTCGCCTCCATGCGCACCCTGCCGTGGCCCTTCAAGGGCCGCGTCGGCATCCGTGAAGCCGCCGACAACGGCGAACGCAGCGAAATCCATGTGCTCGACCGCTGGTGTTATCTGGGCACCGCGCGCAGCGAAACCGAACTGCACGAACTCACCGAAGCGCGCAACGCGCCCGTGTTCGACATCGACACCTACAAGATACTCACGCGGTTTTTGGGCAAGAAAGACAGACGTTGCGAGATCGTGGCACTCGCCGCGTAAACCATTGGTGCATTGTCTTTGCGAGTGCGGCGTACGAATGTAAACTGCCGTTTCAATAGCCGGAGAAACAACTTTGAAAATCACCAACACAATAATGCGCGCGTCGTTGGCGGCGCTGTTCGCTGCCGCCACACCCGCCGCGTTCGCGCAGGCTTACCCCTCAAAATCCATCCGTTTCATCATCCCGTTCCCCCCAGGCGGGCCTACCGATTTGATGGGCCGCGCCGCCGGCGACCGGCTTGCCAGGGCGTTCAATGTGCAGGTTATAGCCGACAATCGCGCGGGCGCTGGCGGCAATATCGGCGCGGAATTGTGCGCCAAGGCGCCGCCTGACGGCTACACGATTTGCATGATGACGGTGGCGCAGGTGATCTCACCCTCGGTCTACAAAAAGCTGGCGTTCGATCCGCTGAAGGATTTCGCGCCGATCACGCTGATGGCGATGCTGCCGAGCATGCTGACCACGCATCCGACGCTGCCGGTGAAGACCGTCAAGGAGATTATCGCGCTGGCGAAGGCAAGCCCCGGCCAACTGATTTATGCCTCCACCGGCAACGGCACCAGCCCGCACATGCTGATGGAAATGTTCAACGCCATGGCCGGCGTGCGCATGGTGCATGTGCCGTATAAAGGCCAGGCGCCCGCGGTGATCGATCAGATCGCCGGGCAGATTCAGCTTGCGTTCAACACCGCGGCCACCGTTATCCCTTACGCACAATCTGGCAAATTGAAGGCGATAGCAATTTCAACGCGCGAGCGTTTTCCGCCGATGCCGAATCTGCCGACGGTCGAGGAAAGCGGCATCAAGGGCTTTGATGGCAGTTCGTGGCAGAGTGTGGTGATGCCCGCGAACACGCCGCGCGAGATCACCGCCAGGATATATCAGGAGCTTTCAACCATGCTGAAATCCCAGGACGTGCGAGACCGCTTCCTCGCGCAGGGCGCGCTGGCGTCGGGCATGCCACCCGATCAATTTACCGCGTTCATGAAGGTTGAAATGGACAAATGGGCGAAGGTGGCGAGGTTTGCCAATATCCGGCTCGACTGACGCGGCCTTCGCCGCCGGGCTGCCACGCGGCGCGGGGTTTCACGCATACCGCACGGCGGACGGCATCGTGCTGGAATTTCCGGTGCTGCGCGCACGCGGCGCGGCAATGGGGCTGGGCGCATTCGCATTTATCTGCGGGCTGATGCCCGCGATTGGGTTATCGGCATTGCTGCCGTTGAAGACAGCGGACGCGGCGGCAATGTTATCGCTGGCGCTGATCGGCGGATTCGCCGCGCCGTTCATCCTGGCGAGCGTGGTATTCGCCGCACTGGCGATTTATCTGCAAGCCAATTCATTGCGCGTCGAGATTCGCGCCGATGGCATAAGCACCGAACGGCGCATATTCGGCCGCGTCACGCGCCTTTGCGAAATCAAACGCGAAGACATCGCGGATATCGAACCGCGCATCGGCGCACGTTATCAAAACGTGTTCAGCGCAACGCCACGTTATGCGCTGATCGCCACGCATCGCGTGGGGCAAGACAACAACGTGGTGGTCGCCGAGGATCTGGCTGGTCAGGAATTAATGGCAGAAGTGCGCGGCTTGATTTGTCAGGTGCTGGATGTAAAATAATCGTTTAAAAACAATTAGTTACGATATATCTTCCATGGCAATACAAGCAACCAAGCTGTGTCGCTACGGCCACAAAATCGCACGCGCCTGCCTGGCGCGGCCAGGCGTGTCGAAATCGCGCAACGTGTCGTAAAGCGCATCGGCGCTGCTTCCCATCACCGGCGTCACCAGCGACAAAAACTTCCCGTGCACATCGTCCCAGCTCATCGGGTTTTCGGGATTGCCTAGCGACGCGGAAATATCGGCGGCGTGTTCGTGCCCATTCGCGGTCTTCACTTCCAGCCGCGCGGCGGCGAAATCCAGATCATCGCGCGTGACGATTTGCACTTTGTCCGTCAGCGCCCTTAGTGATGCGTCCGCAAGCCGCGCCGGCGCAAAATCGCCTGCCTGCGCGCGGCCGCCGTGCAGGCCCAGCGACACGCAATAGGCGATGCTGAATTTCGCGGCGAGCGGCGAATGCGGCAGTTGCCCGGCGACCTTGGGCGCGAGCGGATGCACATGGATGCGCGCGCTCCGGATGTCAGCGGCGTTCAACACCTGCGAGAGCTTGCGCGCGGCGTCGATCGGTGCATGCGTGAATCCGCACGATGCATAGGGTTTGAGCGCATTGCGCTCAAGCTCCCAATACTCGCCCAGCCCCTGCATGCGCAGTTGCACGCTGCCGTCTTGCGCGATGGCGCGCGCGAGACCGGCCTCGTTATCGAGTATTCCTTCCGCACCGTGCATGCCCGCGGCGGCAAGCTGTGCGGACATCACCCCGTCGCACGCCGCGCGTCCGGCATGAAACGGTTTCGCGTCGGTGCCAAACGACGCCACCAGCCCGCTGGTTTGCGTGGCGGCCAGCGCGAGACAGTGGCGCGCGCGCGCTTCGTCCAGTCCGAGCATCACTGCCGACGCGGCCGCGGCGGCGAGGCGGCCCACCACGCCGGTGGAATGCCAGCCCAGGCGATTCGCCGCCTCTCCCATGCCGCCCGCGCCGAGACGCGCGCCGATTTCGAAACCGGTAACAAACGCGGAAAGCATGTGCATTTCGTTCGCATTGGTCTCCTCGCCCAATGCCAGCACCGCCGCCCACGCCGGCGCGCTGAAATGCGCCAACGACGGAAAATGCACATCGTCGAAATCAAGGCAGTGCGCATAGGTGCCGTTGACCAGCGCGGCCATGGCCGCCGGTGCAGTGCCGCCAAACAACAGATGCGCGCCGCCCGTGATGCGCCACGACTCGACCACCCGCTGCACTGCGCCTCCCGCGGGTTCGCAGCGCGCGCCCAGCGCGACGCCATGCCAATCCACTAGACACATCCTGGCGAGATCAACCACGCGTGCGGGATACGTGCGCTCACTGGCCGAAGCAATAAACCCGGCGGCGGCCCGCATCACGGGATGGTTCGTCATTCCGCGCGCGCCCCCGACTCGCGCACGACTTTCGACCACATCGCGATTTCGCGTTTCAGATGTTCGGCGAAGGCTTCGGGCGTACCGCCCGCGGGCTCGATGCCGTCGGCGGCGAGCCGCTCGCGCAGATCCGCGCTTTGCAGCGCATTCACGATCACGCTGTTTAAGCGTTGCACAATGGCGCGCGGCGTTGCCGCGGGTGCCAGCACGCCCCACCAGCCGCTGACCGCGTAACCCGGCACGCCGGACTCGGCCACCGTCGGCACCTCGGGCGCTACGGCTATGCGTTTTGCGCTGGTCGTGGCGAGCAGCTTGATGCGGCCCGCGCGCGCAAGCGGCATCAGCACCAATACGCCGCTCGGCGTGAGTTGCACCTCGCCGCTCAACAGCGCGGTAAGCACCGAGCCGCCGCCCTTGTACGGCACATGCACGATATCGACGCGCGCCGCGCTCTTTAACAATTCCATCGCCAGATGCGTGGGGCTGCCACTGCCGCCGGAGGCGTAGCGAATCTCGCCTGGCTTCGCCTTGGCAAGCGCAATGAGATCACGCATCGATGACGCAGGAAGATTCGGGTGCGCGGCGATCAGGAGCGGCGCTGACGCTATGAGTGCAACGGTGGAAAAGTCCCTGACCGGATCGAACGGCAGTTTCGCATACAGGCTCGGGTTGATCGCGTGACTTCCCGGCACGATCACCAGCGTGTGTCCGTCGGGCAGCGCCTTGGCGATGATGTCAGTGCCGACATTGCCCGCCGCGCCCGCGCGGTTGTCGATCACCACCGGTTGGCCCAGCGCATCGGTCAGCCTGGGGCCAAGCAAACGCGCTAGCGTGTCGGTGGTGCTGCCCGGTGCGTAGGGCACCACAAAGCGGATGGAGCGGTGCGGATAATTTTGCGCCGCGGCGGCCATCGCGTGCAATGCAAAACTGGCGCAGCCAAAGTAGACGCACGCGCGGAGCAGAGTCATTCCCTGTGTCCTTTGTATCCTTATTAAAAAACGCATGTTGCCATGGTGAACACGTGCATGTCGAATTCCGGCTCATGCATTCAGCTACAATTCACCGCGACAAATACCGGAGTAATGACAGATGCCCATCGAAGTCACCAGGCTGCTTGCCGAGTTCGCGGTCAACACGCGCTACGAAGACATACCCGGGGACGTGCGCGCAAACGCCAAGCTCGCGATTGCAGACTCGCTGGGCACGGTGCTCGCCGGCACGCGCGAGCCTTCGGTCGAATTGCTGCGTCAGCGCGCAATCGAAGAGTCCCGCCCCGGCAAGGCGACCGTGTTCGGCTGCGGCATGGGACTCACCGCGGCGCACGCCGCGATGGTCAACTCGGCCTCCGCGCACGCGCTCGACTACGACAACATCTCGCTCACGGTGAGCGCCTTCGTCACCACGCCCGCGCTGTTCGCGCTGCTCGGCGTGGCGGAAGAAGACGGCGGTGCCTCGGGCAAGGCATTGATCGAAGCGCTGGCCGTGGGCTACGAAGTGGAAGCCGCCATCGCGCGCGGGCTGGGCGTGGAACATTACGCCGGCGGCTGGCACTCGACGGCGACGCTGGCGCATTTCGGCGCGGCGGTGGCCGCGGCCAAGCTGCTCAAACACGACGTTGAACGCATGCGCCACGCCATCGGCGTCGCCGCCTCGGAAGCCTCGGGCTTGCGCAACTGGGTGGGCAACATGCTCAAGGTCTATCACATCGGTAAAGCCGCGCGTAATGGCGTGAATGCCGCGCGCCTCACGCAACACGGTTTTACCGGGCACGCGTCCGCCCTCGAAATCGACTGGGGCTTTTGCAATGCGTTCAACGGCAAGGGCAACTACGATCTTGACGCCATGCTGACGCATCTGGGCAAGCCCCATGATCTTGTCGACCCGGGGCTGGTGATCAAGATGTATCCGTGTTGCGGGCTGGTGCATTCGGCGATCGACGGTGTAATCGATCTCGCGATCGAACACGACATCAAACCGCAACAACTCAAGCACGCGCGCATCGCGGTGCACGAGCTGGTGCCGCCGACGATGAACAACAACGACCCGCAAACCGGCTACCAAGGCAAATTCTCGACTGCGTTCTGCGTGGCGACCGCGCTTGCGGAGCGCTCGGTGCGGATCAAGCATTTCACCGACGCACGCGTGCGCGATCCTGATGTGCGTGCGCTGATGCAACGCGTGAGCATGGTCGTACATCCCGACCTGCACGGCTACGAGACCTTTTTGCAAAAAGAATTCTCGGACGTGCGGCTGGAGCTCGACAATGGCAAAGTGTTCGAGCGCCGCGTCATGCGCATGAACAACCGCGGCAGCAAGGGCCGCCCGCTCACTTTCGCCGAGTTGAAGGAAAAATACGCCGATTGCAGCGCCGGCTACGCGCGGCCAAACGACGCTCGGCAGGCGTTCGGCTTGATGGAAAATCTCGAAAACGTTGCCGACGTGCGGCAGATTACTGCGCTGCTGCGTTAAAGCACGGCACGGTGCGAATCAATCCTGCACGCTTTCCGTTGATGTCTTCCACTTAGGCCATAAAAATAATCGGCGCGGCACAATGGTGCGGTCAATTCAAATTGTAGTGCTGGCATTGGCATCGTTGTTTCTACTGCCTGGCTGCAAGAGAGAAGCGCAGCCGCCGGATGAGTTTCTGCCGCTACCCGCGTTGCCCGCGGGCGTGATCGAGCTACGCGTGGGTGTAATCGAGAATCCGCGCATGCCGCGCGTGACCGAAGCGCAAGTGAGCTTGTTGCTGGACATCGCGCAGCGCGAGGTCAAGGCGCACTTCGGTCTTGATGTCCGGTTTGTGCGCGGGCAAAGCTACGCCATCTCGGATGTGTTTGCGCGCTACACGCCGGAGGAAATCGCCCGGTTGCAAGCAGAGATTTACGACTTCAAGAGCGCAAAGGGAGACTTCCGCCGTCTGGTCGATACCACCGTGACAAATCTTCGATTCACCGGCGAGGACCTCGACGCGATGATCCGTTTTGCGCGGCCGCATCGATTGGAACCCATGCGCACACATGATTACGACGGACTGGCCCGTGCAATGACCGGGACGCAGTTGCGCAGACTGAAGGAACTGCGCTCGCAAGTTCTGCCGGATGGCAAGCAATTGATCGATGACATGCCCTACAACGAGTACGTGTACTGGAATACGCTGGGACGAAGATCCTTGCCGCACGAGGTGCTGCTGACAAACCAATTGATCGCGAGCATCGAGTATCACGGCAACGAAGTGCATAGCGCGGTGCGCGGCGGTGTGGCCAATGGATTGACCATTTACAACCGAGCCACGCGCCATGGCACGACCTCGGTGCTCAGTCTGTATCCCTTTATCGGCAATGCTCCGGTCACACAATCACTACGCGGCGGAGAAAACTATGCTTCCGATGATGCCATGCGATTTGCGGCACTCGTACTGGTGCATGAAATCGGGCACCAACTTCTGCATCTGGGCCATCCGTTCGGGCAGCTGGCTTGCGTGATGAATCCCGCGCCGTTGCTGCGATTTCGGGAGTGGGCAGGCAACCTCTCCGCGCAGAACTGTCCTCCGGCGGATTCGGGTGGTATGAAGCCGGGTGCGGCAAAGATTCGTATGCGGAATTAGGCGGATATGGGGCAAGTTCGCCACCGGCCGCCGCTGATCCTTGCACAAGGCACTGGTAGAATCGTTATTATCCGAATTATAAAAGTGTTTAATAACAATTACTTATGAAACCATGAGCACGCTAAATCAATCACCCGAAGCCCAAGCCCGTATCGATCTTACCGCAGCACTTCGATCGGCAGCGCGGCTAGGCTTTGGCGAAGGCATCTGCAATCACTTCAGTCTGGCGCTGCCGGGCAAGGCGGATAACTTTTTGATCAATCCGTGGAGCCTGCATTGGGCAGAAGTCACACCCGCCGATCTGGTGGTGGTCGACGCGCACGGGCGCAAGGTCTCGGGCAAACATGGCGTGGAGCCGACGGCGTTTTTCATCCACAGCGCGATTCATCGCGGCAACGCCAACGCCACCTGCGTGATGCACACGCACATGCCGTATGCAACGTCGCTCACCACGGTGCAGGGCGGCCGGCTCGAATCGGCGAGCCAGGTGTCGCTCAAGTTTCGCAATCGCGTGGCCTACGACGACAATTATCAGGGTCTGGCGCTGGATGACGCCGAGGGCGAGCGCATGTGCCGCGAGATGGGCAGCGCCGACGTGCTGTTCCTCGGCAACCATGGCGTCATCGTGTGCGGCCCCAATGTGTCAACAACGTTCGATGATCTGTATTACCTCGAACGCGCGTGCCAGTTGCAGGTGCTGGCGGCGGGCACGGGCAAGCCGCTGCGCATCGTGCCTGACGACATCGCCGAAAGAACCGCGCGCCAGATGCGTGGTGAAAGCCAGCAGGCGGCGCTGCATCTTGAGGCGCTAAAACGCCTGCTCGACCGCGATGAACCCGGTTGGTCGCGATTGGAATAGCAGTAAGTTCAAGAACTTTTTTGACACAGATGAACGCAGATGAACGCGGATTTACTTTGGATCGAATCTGCGTTCATCTGCGTTCATCCGCGTCAAAAGTGGGTTTGAGTTTTGTAAGCACTTTCCAGCACTCAACGGAGCAATCATGGCTGTAGACACCAACGCACTGCGCGCCGCCATCAGCAATGCGCCGACGCCATTTGAACTACGCAAGATCGGCCACGTGGTGCTGATGGTCTCTGATCTGAAACGCTCGGTGGCGTTCTACACCGGCGTGCTGGGCTTCAAGGTGTCGGACATTTACGGCGACGACATGATGCCTGGCGGCATGGTGTTCATGCGTTGCAACCCGGATCACCATGGTGTCGCGCTGGTTGGCGGCGCGCCGGGGCCGACGCAGCGCCACGAGTTTCATCACATGGCGTTCGAGGTCGGTTCGCTCGATGAAGTGTTCCGCGCGCGCAAGCATCTGCGCGAAGCTGGCGCAAAAATCGTGTTTGAAGGCCGCCGCCGCGCGGGCGTGCAGATCGCCGTGGAGTTTCTCGACCCCGACGGACACAACCTTGAAATCTACTGGAGCATCGACCAGATCGGCACCGAGGGCATCGCGCGCCCCGCCAGCGAATGGCGCGGCGCCAAGTCACTCGAAGAGGCGCTGGCGAATCCGCCGCCGGGGCAGACTCCAATACTGGGTGATTTGTCGTTGCTTGATAGGACGTGAGGCGCGAGGAGTTAGGCGAAAATTCGCATCACAGAGGGGTTACGCTTCACCCCTCACGCTTCACGAATTCAAGAGTTCAGTGATACACCAGCGGCTGCGCCGAGGTCATGTCGAGGTTGTCGAGAAACTCGTCGATGTTTTCAGGTGACCCGTCTTTGGCGATGACGCTGTTGATCGACTCGACGAACTTGTCGGCGACCTGGCCATCCATGAAGGTGCTGCGATGCGCGTGTTTATCCACCAGCTCGAAACCGCGACGGCCGGTGTACTCGACCACGTAGTAATTGTTGCTGTTGTAGATCACGTTCATAAGCCACCTCCGCAAGAACCTCAGAATGATGAGCAACCGTTTTGCCCATCGTCGTGAAACTCTTACTACTATGATTACAATAACGCGCCGCCGGTTCAACGGATGACTGACCGCCTGTCGGCAATAAGTCACCATTGCAACTACAAAGTTAGACGAACCGTGCAATAAGTCACTGATTTGCCGCAACCCCGCCTACAAACTTAAGTGGGGATGACTTGATCCAGATCAAGCCCCAGCGCGGGGCCGCCGTTGGGATAGGGCAATGCCGGCGAGGATCAGCAGCAACGCGAGGTAGGCATGGATGCCGGGTGTCTCGCCCAGCAGCGCCACGCCGAGGAACACCGCCACCGCCGGGCTCATGTAGTTGACCAGCGACATGAAGGTCGGCCCGGCGGAACCAATCAGCTTGAAGTAAAACAACGTCGCGATCGCGGTGGGCCCAATGCCCAGCCACACAATCGCGGCAATCGAAGACGCGCTCGGCACGAGCTTCCATGGTTGATCAACAACGAGCGCGATGGGCAGCGTGACCACGCTCGCCACCAGCAACATCGCGGCGGACGCGGTCAGAATGTCGTCGCCGCGCGCGAGGATGCGTGTCAACACGGAGTTGGCGGCATAACACAGCGCGCCGAAAAGGATCGCGAATTGCGACAACGCCGCGAGTGTTGAGTTACCGGCCCCCGCCAGCGCCGACGGCCCCATCAGCACGATGATGCCGGTAAAGCCCAGGATGAAACCAAGCACGCGATTGCGCGTCATGTGTTCACCGCTGACAAAAAAATGCGCGAGCACCATCGTCGCCAGCGGCATCACCGCCATCAGAATGCCGGCCAGCGCGCTGTCGGTGCTCTGCTGCCCCCAGGTGATGGTGGTGAATGGTATGCAATTGCCGATCAGCGCGAGGATCAGGTAGTTACCCCACAGCCGCAGCCCGCTGCCTTTGAGCGGAGGCAGCCGCGCGCCACGCATGTAGACGATGATGAGCAGTATCGCCGCGCCAAGAATGAGGCGTGCCGCCACCAGCGTTGCCGTCGGCACGGTGGTCACGCCGAGCTTGATAAACATGAATGACGAGCCCCACATCGCGACCAGCGCCATGAGCAGCAGCCATTCGGTGAGCGTGCGATGCGGTGCGGTCAAATTACGACTCTATTTCGCTTCGTGCCGCGTAAAGTCACGCACCCTGAACCCGAGCAGCCACAGACTGGCGAAATACGTTGCCGCACCCAGCGGCACCAGCCACGCGAGCCGCAGCAGGCGTACAGTCCAGTCCGCGTTCAACCACAACTCAGCCGGCCCCGCCGCCAGCCAAAGCACCGATCCCATAGCGTAGACCGCGATGGCGAGCTTTAGCAAAAATGCCAGCCAGCCCGGTTGCGGCGTGTAAATGCCGCGACCGCGCAGGCCCCGATACAGCAGCGTGGCATTGATACACGCACCCAGCCCCGTCGCGAGCGCAAGCCCGGCGTGTTGCAGCGGCAGCACGAACGCGAGGTTCATCAATTGCGTCACGATGAGCGTGATGATTGCGATTCTGACCGGCGTGCGTATGTCCTGGCGCGCGTAAAAACCGGGGGCGAGCACCTTGACCAGAATCAAGCCCAACAAACCCACGCTGTAGGCCATCAACGCCGCACGCGTGGCATAGGCGTCGGCGGCGGTGAAAGCACCGTATTTAAACAAGGTGGCGATCAACGGCATCGACAACACCGCCAGCGCCACCGCCGCGGGCACGGCCAGCATGAAGGTAAGCCGCAGCCCCCAGTCGAGCAGCGCGGAATATTCAACCGTTGAATCGCTGGCGTAATGTTTCGACAGGCTCGGCAGCAGGATGGTGCCCAGCGCCGCGCCCAACATGCCCGCCGGAAACTCCATCAGCCGGTCGGCGTAAAACAACCATGACACGCTGCCCGTCACCAGGAACGAGGCGAAGATCACGTTGAGCAGCAGACTGATCTGCCCCACCGAAACGCCGAACAACGCCGGCACCATCTGTCTCGTCACGCGCCGCACGCCCTCGTGTTTGAGATTGAGTTTGAAACGCGGCAACAGTTTCAGCCGCATCAGATACGGCGCCTGAAATGCAAGCTGCAGCACGCCGCCGGCAAACACCGCCCACGCCAACGCCTTCACCGGCGGTTCGAAATACGGCACCAACCACAACGTGAATACGATGAACGACAGATTGAGCAGCACCGGCGTGAACGCCGGCACGGCAAATCGCCCATACGTATTGAGGATGCCGCCGGCGAACGCGGTCAGCGAAATAAACAGGATGTAGGGAAACGTGATGCGCAGCAGATCGACGGTGAGATTGAACTTGTCGGTCGCCGCCGCAAAGCCCGGCGCGCTGATATAGATGATGACGGGGGCCGCGATCACGCCAATCGCGGTGACGACCGCCAGCGCCAGCGCCAGCACGCCCGACACGTAGTCGATGAGATCGCGCAGTTCGGCTTCGCCGCGTTTATTTTTGTATTCGGCGAGGATTGGCACGAAGGCCTGCGAAAACGCGCCCTCGGCGAACAGCCGCCGCAGGAAATTGGGAATCTTGAAGGCGACGAAAAACGCATCGGTGGCCAGCCCCGCGCCGAACACGCGGGCCACCAGCGCATCGCGCACGAAGCCGAGAATGCGCGAAAGCAGCGTCATGCTGCTGACGGTGGCGAGGGTTTTGAGAAGATTCATCGATCAAAACCCTGAGTTATGAGTAAAAGCGGCCTGGTTATTCTTGCAAAACCCCTGGATTTTCAGTAGTATCACGCCCTTTTCTTCCCGGATGGGAGTGTAGCAGATGGCCAATATCGCTTCAGCCAGAAAAGCCGCTCGACAGAGCGAAAAACGCCGCCAGCACAACACGAGCTTGCGCTCGGAGTTGCGCACGTCGATCAAGGACGTAATCAAGGCCATTGCCGCCGGTGACAAAACCGCCGCCAAGGCCGTGTATCAGCGCGCGACCAGCACCATAGATTCGATCGCCGACAAGCAGATCATTCACAAGAACAAGGCGGCTCGTCACAAGAGCCGCCTGTCCGCCGCCGTCAAAGCTATGGCGTAGTTTCAGGCCGTTGCCGGTTCCGGGCGCTTATCAAGGCGCCCCGGACGCAGCGTGAGTTCGTTGTCTTTCGCGAACGACATCAGGAACTTATAGGCGGCCGAGTCCATACCCTCGAGTTTGCGATCCACGACCACGCAGGTCGTGCCGGCGATCATTACCGGCTTGAGGAATGGCGAGTAGGACAACTGCCGGTCTTCGCCGAACACCGACATCATGCCGCACAGGCGGTCGGCCCAGTCGCTCGGGCGAAATTTATCCCCGGAGGCGGTAACCCCCTGAATTACGATTTCGGCGGCGCCGTCGAACATGGTTTTGCTGTGCCCTGAAAATCCAGCGCGCAGTTTACCAGACCGCCTGTAACCGCCCCGCAACACTATTTCCGGCGGCGCAATTTCCACTTGCGCTGCAATGACTTACAGGTAGAATATCCGTTCATCTAATGACGGCGGCCATTGCGTGAAGATATGCAGACAGGTCGCCGTATGTTTTTTGGAGGCTCGCAATGTCGCAAACATCGCAATCGTCACAGGCGTCGCAAACGTCACACCTGATGGATACCTATGGCCGGCTGCCGGTCGCGTTCACGCGCGGCGAAGGCGTATGGCTGTGGGACAAGGACGGCAAGCGCTACCTTGATGCGCTCGCCGGTGTCGCAGTGAACGCCATCGGCCACTGCCATCCAGCGCTGGTCAAGGTGCTGCGCGAGCAGGTCGGCACGCTGATGCACACCTCCAATATCTACCGCATCGAGGCACAGGAAAAACTCGCCGACCGGCTGGCGGATCTGTCCGGCATGGACAAGGTGTTTTTCTGCAACTCCGGCGCCGAGGCCAACGAAGCGGCGATCAAGATCGCGCGCTACTACGGCCACAAAAAGGGCATCGAAAGCCCGGCCATCGTCGTGCTCGAAAAATCCTTCCACGGGCGCACGCTCGCCACGCTGTCGGCCACCGGCAGCCGCAAGGTGCAGGCGGGTTTCGAGCCGCTGGTGTCGGGCTTCGTGCGCGTGCCGTTCGACGACCTTGAAGCCATCAAACGCGTCGCCGAGGTCAATAAAAACGTCGTCGCCATCCTCGCCGAACTGGTGCAGGGTGAAGGTGGCGTCAGCGTGTGCCAGCCCGGCTACATGAAGGGCATGCGCGAGATTTGCGATGCCAACGGCTGGCTGCTGATGCTCGACGAAGTGCAAACCGGCATCGCGCGCACCGGCACATGGTTCGGCTTTCAGCACTACGGCATCAAACCCGACGTAATGACGCTCGCCAAGGGACTGGGCGGCGGCGTACCCATCGGCGCGTGCGTGGCGATGGGCGTGGCGGCAACGCTGTTCAAGCCTGGCAGCCATGGCTCTACTTTCGGCGGCAACACGCTGGCGTGCGCGGCGGCGCTCGAGACGCTGCGCATCATCGAAAACGAAAAGATTTGTGAGCGCGCCGCCGAGGTCGGCAACTTTCTGCGCGCGGGGCTGGCGAAGGCGCTCGCCGAGACCGAAGGTGTCAAGGACATCCGCGGCCAAGGCCAGATGACCGGCATCGAACTCGACCGGCCCTGCGGCGAGCTGGTGACGACCGCGCTTAATGCCGGCCTGTTGATCAACGTCACCGCGGATAACGTGGTGCGCCTGGTGCCGCCGCTGATCCTCACCAAGGATGAAGCGCAACAACTGATCGACGGCGTTGCGCCGCTGATTCGCGAATTCCTCGCCCGCCCGGCGGTTGCCGCGGCCTGAGCAACAATGGGCAAGGTGCTGTCATGGGTGTACGCCACTATCTGCAATTCAACGATTTTTCGCGTGAAGATTACGACCACCTGTTCGGCCGCGCGCGCTGGATAAAAGACAAGTTCAAGCGCTACCAGCCGTATCTGCCGCTGCACGACCGCACGCTGGCGATGATTTTCGAGAAGCACTCGACGCGCACGCGTGTGTCGTTCGAGGCCGGCATGCTGCAAATGGGCGGCACGGTGATCAACCTCACCTCGCGCGACACGCAAATGAGCCGCGGCGAGCCGGTGGAAGACCTGGCGCGCGTGATCACGCGCATGGTCGATATCGTGATGATCCGCACCTTCGAGCAGACCATCATCGAGAAATTCTCCGAATACTCGCGCGTGCCGGTGATTAACGGCCTCACCAACGAATACCATCCGTGCCAGATCCTCGCGGATATTTTCACCTACATCGAGCATCGCGGCGGCATCCAGGGCAAAACCGTGGCGTGGATCGGCGACTCGAACAACGTGTGCAACACCTGGTTGCAGGCAGCCGAGGTGCTCGATTTCAACGTGCATGTCTCCACGCCGCCCGGTTATGAAGTCGAGCCCGAGCGCGCGGGCCTTTACGGCGATACGCACTACGAAGAATTCGCCGATCCGATGGACGCGGCTAAAGGCGCCGACCTCATCACCACCGACGTGTGGACCAGCATGGGGCAGGAAGCGGAGAACGAAGAACGCAAGCGCGACTTCGCCGACTGGTGCGTGGATGCCGACATGATGCGCGTGGCCGGCAAGGACGCGCTGTTCATGCACTGCCTGCCCGCGCATCGCGGCGAGGAAGTCACGGCGGAGGTCATCGACGGCGCGCAAAGCGTGGTGTGGGACGAAGCGGAGAACCGCCTGCACGCGCAAAAAGCGCTGCTGGAGTTTCTGTTGATGGAGCGCGTGGAGAGTGCATCGCCCACGCGCAAACTCATCTGATGAAGCTCGTTGTGTTTTTGATGCTGTGCACGAGTCTGCTCGCGCACGCACAGCAGGTCTACAAGTGGGTCGATGAAAAAGGCGTGACGCAGTACACCACCACACCGCCGCCAACGGGCAAGGGCCAGACCATCATCAACACGCCTGCACAAAGTTCAACCGCCAAACCCGCCGCCAAGGCGCAAACGTGGCAGGAAAAAGAAATTGAGTTTCGCGCGCGCCGCGCCGCCGACTCCGAGCAGCAACAGAAAGACGAGGCGAATCGCGCCGTTGCGCAACGCAAGGCCGGCGAGCAACGTGAAAATTGCATCGACGCGCGCCGTGATCTGGCGGCATTGCAGGAGCCGCGCCCGATTTACTCGCTGGATGAACGCGGTGAACGAAAATACGTGGATGACAAGGAACGGCCACGCATGATCGAGGAACTCAAGAAAATCGTCGCGCGCGATTGCCCTAAGTAGAAATATACCTAACCCACTGTTTTTATTGAGTATTTTATAAATGAGCAACACAGTTAAAAAAGTAGTTCTGGCCTACTCCGGCGGCCTCGATACCTCGGTGATCTTGAAATGGTTGCAGGATGTTTACAGTTGCGAGGTGGTGACCTTCACCGCCGACATCGGCCAGGGCGAAGAGGTGGCGCCCGCGCGCGCCAAGGCCATCAAGATGGGCATCAAGCGCGAAAACATTTACATCGAAGACCTGCGCGAGGAATTCGTGCGCGACTTCGTGTTCCCCATGTTTCGCGCCAATGCGGTGTATGAAGGCGAATATCTGCTCGGCACTTCCATCGCGCGACCGTTGATCGCCAAGCGGCTGGTGGAAATCGCGAAGAAAACCCGCGCCGATGCCATCTCGCATGGCGCCACCGGCAAGGGCAACGATCAGGTGCGTTTCGAACTCGGCGCCTATGCGCTGATGCCCGACGTGAAAGTGATCGCGCCATGGCGCGAATGGGATCTGCTCTCGCGCGAAAAACTGCTGGCCTACGCCGACAAACACGGCATCCCGGTGGATTACAAGAAGAGAAAAGGCGGCGGCGCACCGTACTCGATGGATGCGAACCTGTTGCACATTTCGTACGAAGGCGGCGTGCTTGAAGACCCGGCCTTTGAGCCCGAAGATTCGATGTGGCGCATCACCGTGTCACCCGAAAAAGCGCCGAACAAACCCGAAGTGGTGTCGCTCACCTATCGCGCCGGCGACATCGTTGCCATCAACGGCACGAAACTCAGCGCTGCGAAAGTTCTGGAGAAACTCAATCAGCTTGGCGGCAAACACGGCGTGGGCCGGCTTGATCTGGTTGAAAACCGTTACGTCGGCATGAAGTCGCGCGGCTGCTACGAAACTCCCGGCGGCACGATTATGTTGAAAGCCCATCGCGCGATGGAGTCAATCACGCTCGACCGCGAAGTGCTGGCGCTAAAAGACGACCTGATGCCGCGTTACGCGCGCATGGTCTACAACGGCTACTGGTTCAGCCCGGAGCGGCTGCTGCTGCAATCGCTGATCGATCAATCACAGGCGGCGGTCAACGGCACGGTCAAGGTCAAGCTATACAAGGGCACGGTGATGACGGTGAGCCGCACCTCGCCCAATTCGCTGTTCGATCCGGCGATATCGACGTTCGAGGACGACCGCGGCGCGTATGATCAGAAGGACGCCGCCGGTTTCATACGGCTCAATGCACTGCGGCTGCGTATCGCCGCGAAGTTAAACAAGCGCCGCAAGTAAGGGAAAACATCATGTCACAATTCGACAATGTAAGCGTCGTCAAAAAAGCCAACGTCTATTTCGACGGCAAGTGCGTGAGCCACACCGTGCTGTTCAAGGACGGCACAAAGAAAAGCGTGGGCGTGATTTTCCCCAGCAAGCTCACCTTCAACACCGGTGCGCCGGAAGTGATGGAGATCAACGCCGGCGTGTGCAGGGTTAAAATCGTCGGTTCAAACGACTGGCGCACGGTGCGCACGGGCGAATCTTTCGACGCGCCCGGCAATTCATCGTTTGATATCGAGACCATCGAGACGCTAGACTACGTCTGTCACTTCAAGTAGTCCGTATTTAAGGAGGACCTCATGCCATCTTTTGACATCGTTTCGGAAATCAACCTGGTCGAAGTGAAAAACGCGCTCGACCAGTGCAACAAGGAAGTCACCAACCGCTTTGATTTCAAAGGCTCTGATGCGCGCGTCGAACACAATGAAAAAGAAAAAACGCTCACCGTTTACGCCGACGACGACTTCAAGCTGAGCCAGGTGCGCGATGTGCTCACCGGCAAACTCGCCAAGCGCGGCGTGGATATTCGCTGCCTCGATATCGGCAAAGCCGAAAAAATCGGCGGCGACAAGATGAAGCAGGTCGTCAAGGTGCGCGAAGGCATCGAGCAGGAACTGGCGAAAAAAATCGTCAAGCTCATCAAGGACAGCAAGATGAAAGTCCAGGGCAGCATACAAGGCGACGTGGTGCGCGTGACCGGCGGCAAAAAAGACTTGTTGCAGGACGCCATTGCGCTGATGCGCAAATCGATCACCGACTTTCCGCTGCAATACAAGAATTTTCGCGACTGATCTTGGTGGCAAGCTAAACCACCAAGGTGGCGGAACAATTTGACCTCACCATCGTAGGCGCGGGCTTCGCCGGTCTCGCATGCGCGCACTCGGCCGCCGCGCGCGGGCTTAACGTGCGCGTCATCGATCGCAAGCCGCGCCCCGGCCACCGCATCCACACCACCGGATTGCTGGTGAAGGAAGTCGCGGAAAAACTCGAAGTGCCGCTGGCGCTCACGCGCAAGATACACGGCGTGCGGCTTTATGCGCCCAATCTGCGTTACGTCGATCTTGATGCGCCTGGTTATTACTTTCTCGCCACCGACACACCCGCTTTGATGGCGTGGCTCGCGGAGCGCGCGCAGCGCGCGGGCGCGCGCGTGGATTTCGCTACTTCATGGCGCGGCGCCGATCATCAAGGCGGCGGGCTGCGCTTGAAGCACGATCAATCGGTGACGCGCATGCTTGCCGGCGCCGACGGCCCCGCCTCCGCCGTCGCGCGCGATTTCGCGCTTGGCGCCAATGACGAGTTTCTCGTCGGCGTGGAAACAGAATACGAAAACGTGCGTGGTGTAGACGAAGATCGTCTGCACTGCTTCCTCGATTCGCAACTCGCCGGCGGCTATATCGGCTGGGTAATTCCCGGCGCGGGCGTCACACAAGTAGGCCTCGCGTGCAGCCGCCCCGCCAAGCCGCGCCTCGACGACTTCATGAAAAAAATTTCCACGCTTTATGATTTCAGCGCGGCGAAAGCCGTGGCGCGGCGCGGCGGCCTGATACCCGTGGGCGGCAGGGTCGCGCCATTTTCCAATGGCCCCGTGCTGCTGGTGGGCGACGCAGCGGGCATCGTCTCGCCGCTCACCGCCGGCGGCATCCACACAGCGCTCGATTCGGGTTGGCGCGCCGCACACGCCATTGCAGACTACCTGCTCGATGGCGGCGCGCATCCGGGCGCGGCGCTGGATCGCCACTACCCGCGCTTCCGGTTAAAGCGCATGCTGCGGCGCGTACTGGAACTGAATCCGCCTAACGGGCTGTACAACTTTTTGCTCTCGAGTGCGCCGTTCACGGCGGCGGCGCGGATGATTTATTTTCATCGGCGTGGGGTGGCGTCTGGCGGCGGGAAGAACAGTGTTGAATGTTGAGTTTTGAGTTCTAATCTTGCGCGCGCATGGCGCGCGGACTATTCACGCTCAACACTAAACACTCATAACTCAACACTATCTTTTAAGTGCCTTGATCCACTCGCTGTAAATCCGGTCCGCCACGGCGTTGAGCCCGCGCACTTTTTCTTCCACGCGATCAAGCATTTGCTCTGGTGACTGCACCGATGGAGTGTGTTGCGCAAGGCTGGTTACTTCCTTCGCCCAGTCGCGGCACCACGGCGCGATCAGTTCGGGCGTCATTTCGACATGGCATTGCATGCCGATGTGCGGCCCCAGTGCATACATCTGGTTCGCGCAATGTTTGCTTGATGCAAGGCGCGTGGCGCCCGGCGGTATAGTGAAGGTCTCGCCGTGCCAGTGAAATGATTCAAAGCGTTGCATATCACCCAGCCATTTGCACGCGGCTTCATTTACAACCATATCCACTGGCGCCCAGCCGATTTCCTTCACGGGATTGCGTGTTACCGAGCCGCCCAGCGCCTTCGCCATCAACTGCCCGCCCAGGCAATGGCCGATCAGCGGCACGTCCGCCGCAACCGCCTTGCGCACGAAGGCAAGCATGGGCGCGATCCACGGCAAGTCATCGTTCACACTCATCGGCCCGCCCATCAGCGCCGCGCCGCTGTAGGCGGGCGGATCGGCGGGAACCGGCTCGCCTTCGTCGAGCCTAACCAGCGTCCAGGGGATGCCGTTACGTTCCAGAAATGTGGCAAAATAACCCGGCCCTTCCGTCACGGCGTGTCTGAATACAACCACGGAGTTCATGCTTGCGCTCACTCGGTATTTCGATACTGCATCATATCGCGGCAGCGCTCGCCTTGTGCATCGCGCCGTTTTTGTCGCATGCGGCGGATGTCAATATCATCGGCATTTTCGGCGGCAAGGCCACGCTCGTCATCGACGGCGGCAAGCCGCGCACGATCAACGCGGGAGAAATCACGCCCGAAGGCATCAAGCTCGTTTCGACCAGCGGCGACAGCGCGGTGGTCGAGATCAGCGGCAAGCGGCAGACCGTGAGCCTTGGCCAGCGCATTTCCAGCGGCGGCGGTACTGGCAAGGGCGGGCAGCGTTCGGTGCTTACCTCCGATGCACAAGGTCATTTTTTCACCACTGCCGTCGTTAACGGCGCGTCGATGCGATTCATGGTGGATACCGGTGCGACCATGGTCACCATCAGCAGCGACGACGCGCGGCGCGCGGGCGTAAATTATCTTTCGGGCGAACGCGGCATGATGCAGAGTGCCAACGGGCTGATGATCGCCTACAAGGTAAAGTTCGACACCGTGCGCCTGGGCGAGATCACGCTGAACAACGTTGACGGCATCGTGATCGAGGGCAACAAGCTCGGCGGCCACGGCCTGCTCGGCATGAGCTTTTTGAACCGCACCGAGATGCGGCGCGAAGGCGACGTAATGTCGCTCACACGGCGATTCTAAAGTATAAATAAAAACAATAACTTACGTTCTATTCGGTTTTGCCGTCCGTGCGCTCCACCATCGACAGCAAATGGCCAAACTTGGTGCGTTTGGTCTTTAGGTAGTTTGCATTCGCCGCGCGCGGCGCAATTTCAATCGCCACGCGCTCCGCGACCGTAAGACCGTAGTCTTCTAGCGCCGCGACTTTGTCCGGGTTGTTGGTCATCAGCCGCACCTTGCGCACACCGAGATCAAACAGGATGTGCGCGCCGGCCTTGTAGTCGCGCATGTCGGCGGCGAAACCCAGCGCGTGATTGGCTTGCACGGTGTCTTGTCCCTGATCCTGCAAGGCATAGGCGCGAATTTTGTTGAGCAGGCCTATGCCGCGGCCTTCGTCGAACATGTAGACGATGACGCCGCTGCCCGCGGCCTCGATGGTGCTCATCGCGGCTTCGAGCTGTTCGCCACAGTCGCAGCGCTCGCTGCCGAACACGTCGCCCGTCAGGCATTGCGAATGCAGGCGTACCAGCAACGGTTCATCGGACTTGATCTCGCCTTTTACCAGCGCCACGTATAGCGTGGTTTCGAGGTTATCGCTATACACCATGAATTTGAAGTCGCCCGCCGCGCGCGTGGGCAACAGCGTTTCGGCGCGGCGGCGTATCACGCGCTCATTCTCGCGATAGGCCACCAGATCGGCGATTTTCAGAATCTGTATGCCATGCGCAGCGGCAAATTTCTCAAGCTCGGGCATGCGCGCCATGCTGCCGTCGGCGTTCATGATCTCGCAGATGACGCCGGCGGGCTTTAAGCCGGCCATGCGCGCGAGATCGACCGCGGCTTCGGTGTGCCCGGCGCGCGCAAGCACGCCGCCGTCGAGTGCACGCAATGTTTGCAATCGCCCTGGGCGTATGAGATCGGCCGGCTTGGCGTTATCCGCGATAGCCACCGCGATGGTGCGCGCGCGGTCATGCGCGGACATGCCCGAGGCGACGCCTTCGCGCGCATCGATGGGTGTGGCGAACGCGGTGCCGAATTTCGATTGATTGCCGGTGTCGTCGGTGATCAGCGCAAGACCCAATTGCCGCAGCCGCTCCTCGGTCAGCGCCAGCGACACCAGCCCGCGCGCGTGCAGCGCCATGAAATTGATCGCCTCCGGCGTGGCGCGCTCGGCCGCGACGTAAAGATCGCCCTCATTCTCGCGGCTCTCGTCATCCACCAGGATGATCATGCGGCCGCGGCGCACCTCGGGCAGTATCTGCTCGACGATGTATTCGCTGGTTTTTACAGTGCTGGACATCGGCGCGAAATTACTGCGAATGCCGCGATATCAGCCGCATGAACTCGGCGCGGGTTTTTTCGGTGTTGAAGTCCCCGGTGAACGCCGAAGTCGTCGCGGTGGAATTCTGCTTCTGAATGCCGCGCATCACCATGCACATATGCTGCGCCTCGATCACCACGGCCACGCCGCGCGGCGCCAGCGTTTGCTGGATGCAATTGCGAATTTCAACTGTCAGCCGCTCCTGCAATTGCAACCGGCGCGCATAGGCATCGACCACGCGTGGGATTTTCGACAGCCCGACGATGCGCCCATCGGGAATGTAGGCCACGTGCGCCTTGCCGAAAAACGGCAGCATGTGATGCTCGCACATCGAATACAACTCGATGTCGCGCACGATCACCATCTGCTGGTATTCCTCGGTGAACATCGCCGACTTCAAAATCCGCGCCGGATCAAGATCGTAGCCGTGCGTCAAAAACTGCAAGGCCTTGGCCACACGTTCCGGCGTTTTTACAAGGCCCTCGCGCGCCGGGTCTTCGCCGATGTCCTTGAGGATGATGCGGTACTTGTCCGCGATGCGTTTGATCGTCGCGGGGTTGTACTGGTCGATCTTCTCGTAACCATCCATTTCGTTTTCTTCCGCCATCTTCGGAGTAATTGGGGTCATGACTGGTCTCGTAAATCAGCAGGACAATTCCTCGTCGCGAGCAAATGAACTAAACATCCCAAAGTAACTCCCTCGCCCCGCTTGCCGGGCGAGGAAGTTTCTTTGAGATTTGCAGATACGCTTGCCCCAAGGAGGAAGCAATTGAAATATTTTACCCCGGCAGCCGCGCGCGAATGGCCTTGATGATCCCGGCCTTGTTCAACCCTGCCTCGGCCAGTTGAATCGACGGATCGCCCTGATCGATAAACCGATCCGGCAGTCCCAGTTGCAACACCGACACCGTGCGCCCATGTTGTTGCAAGGCCTCAAGCACCGCGCTTCCGGCGCCGCCCATAATTACGTTTTCTTCGACAGTCACCAGCAATTCGTGCGTATCGGCGAGCTTCAACACCAATTCCACATCCAGCGGCTTGACGAAGCGCATGTTGGCGGCCGTTGCATCGAGTTCAGCCGCTGCTTCAAGGCTCGCGGTAAGCGGCGCGCCGAATGCAAGTATGGCGATCTTTTTGCCCTCGCGCCGCAGCTCACCCTTGCCGATGGGCAGCGACTCAAAATCACGCACAATCACCGTGCCCGGCCCCGTTCCGCGCGGGTAACGCACCGCCGCCGGCGTGTTCATCGCGAACGCGGTGTTGAGCATGTGCCAGCATTCGTTTTCGTCACCCGGCGTCATCACCGTCATGTTGGGCAGGCAGCGCAGATACGACAGATCGAACGCGCCGTGATGCGTGGCGCCGTCAGCGCCCACCAGGCCCGCGCGATCCATCGCGAACATCACCGGCAAGTTCTGAATCTGCACATCGTGTATCAACTGATCGTAGGCGCGCTGCAAAAAGGTCGAGTAGATCGCCACCACCGGCTTCACGCCATCGCACGCGAGGCCCGCGGCGAATGTGACCGAATGCTGCTCGGCGATTCCCACGTCAAAGTAACGATCAGGGAATTGTTCCGCGTACTGCACCATGCCCGAACCTTCGCGCATCGCGGGCGTAATGGCGACAAGGCGCTTGTCGTGCGCTGCCATCGCGCACAACCACTCGCCGAAAATCTGCATATACGCAGGCTTGCCACCCGACTTGCCGCCGACGATGCCGTTCACCGGCTCGAACTTCGACACACCGTGATACAGCACCGGATCAGCCTCGGCGAGTTCGTAGCCCTGCCCCTTGCGCGTCACCACATGCAGGAACTGCGGGCCTTTCAGTTTCTTGATGTTGTTCAGCGTGGGCAGCAGCGAATCGAGATCGTGGCCGTCGATGGGGCCGATGTAGTTGAAGCCGAATTCCTCGAACATCGTGCTCGGCGTCACCATGCCCTTGACGTGTTCCTCGGCGCGGCGCGCGATGTTGCCGAGCATGCGTTCCCCCAGCCCCTTGGCCTTGGCGTAAAAACGCCCGGACAGCAGCCCCGCCAGATATTTATTCAGCGCGCCCACCGGTGGCGAGATCGACATATCGTTGTCGTTCAGTATCACCAACAGATCGACATCCATGTCGCCCGCGTTGTTCAACGCCTCGAACGCCATGCCCGCCGTCATCGCGCCGTCGCCGATGATCGCCACCGCGCGCCGCTTTGCGCCCGTGATCTTCGAGGCCACCGCCATGCCCAGCGCCGCGCTGATCGAGGTGCTCGAATGCGCGGTGCCGAAGGTGTCGTATTCGGATTCGGTGCGCTGCGGAAAGCCCGACAAGCCCTGCCACATGCGCAATTTGTTCATGCGCTCGCGCCGGCCCGTCAGCACCTTGTGGCCGTAGGTTTGATGGCCCACGTCCCACACCAGCCGGTCGTTGGGCGTGTCGAACACATAGTGCAGCGCGATGGTGAGTTCGACCGTGCCGAGATTCGACGACAGATGGCCGCCGGTTTGACTCACCGACTCGATGAGGAATTGCCTCAGCTCGTTTGCCAGCCCGCGCAACTGACTGCGCTCCAGCAAACGCAACTCGGCGGGCGAGTTGATCGATTTCAGCAGTTCATACATCAGAATTTACGCAGCACGATGAAATCGGCCAGTTGCCGCAGACGTAGCGCGCGCCCGTCAAATCCTTCAAGCGCTTTCATCGCGTCCTGACGCAGTTCCCCGGCGAGCTCCTTCGAGCGTTGCACGCCGATGGCGCTGACGTACGTGGGCTTGCCCTGCTGCGCGTCCTTGCCGGCGGTCTTGCCCAGCGTCGCGGTGGAGGCTTCGATATCAAGCACATCGTCAACGACTTGAAACGCAAGCCCGATCAACTTGGCGAAGCTATCAACCTGCGATTGCTCCTTCTCGCTCAAACCGCTGCCGCATTTCAGTCCAAGCAAGGCCGAGGCGCGAATAATCGCGCCGGTCTTGTGCACATGCATGAATTCGAGTTCAGGCACTGTCAATGTCTTGCCCACGGATTCGAGATCGATCGCCTGCCCGCCCGCCATGCCGCGCGAGCCTGAGGCCGACGCCAGCAGCTTCACCATCTCCAGTTGCACCGACAAATCGTCGGATAATCGGTAATCGCTCAACACCTGAAACGCGAGGCTTTGCAGCGCATCGCCCACCAGCAGCGCGGTCGGCTCGTCGTATTCAACATGGCATGTCGGTTTGCCCCGCCGCAACACGTCATCATCCATGCACGGCAGATCGTCGTGCACCAGCGAATAAGCGTGAATCATTTCCACCGCGCAGCCCGCGATGGCCACCCGCGCGGGATCCGCGCCGGATAACTCGCCCGCCGCGAATGCGAGCAGCGGACGCACGCGTTTGCCGCCGCCCAGCGCCGCATAGCGCATCGCCGCGTGCAGGCGTTGCGGCGCGATGCCGGATGACGGCAGCAGTTTCACCAATTGCGCCTCGGTGAGCTTTTGCCGGTCTGCCGCCCAGCTTTGAAAATCGGGAGTGTCCGTCACGGCGTTATTGTTCGGCCGCGCCGAAATTTTTCAGCACGCCGTCTTCGAGTATCTTGACCTGCTGCTGCGCATCGCTGAGCGCCGATTGGCAAAACTTCAGCAGCTCCGCGCCACGTTTGTAGGCGGCAAGCGATTTTTCGAGCGGTAGCTGCCCCGCCTCCATGCTCGCAACGATATCTTCAAGCTCGGCGAGAGCCGATTCGAACGTGGGGTTGGATTCTGCGTCGGATTTTATGGTTTTAGGCATGCTGCTCGTGCTGCGGCACTGGCACGGCGGGGAAACCGAAAGGTTAACCTAATCAGTCTCTTGCGGTCAATTAAAGGCGCGCGCCAAGTGCCCATCCTGACACCGCGCAGGCCGCGCCGTCTTAAGGGACGTGGTTGCGCGATAGCATTCGCGTTTCCCGCCGAAATTGATCCACCCCATTCACCATCAAGGAAAAGAAAAGAGAGAGGCCGCCATGCTGGAATTTACAAGAACATTCTTGAAAACCGCGATCCCGTTCGGATTATTTCTTGGCGCAATCATGTGGCTGGCCGACAGCCCAATGATGGAAGCCGCGATCTGGGGCATCGCGGCTGGCACGATATTCGGCTTGTGCGTCGCATGGGAAAAGTTGCGCCTGAAGAAAGAATTCGCCGGCAAGTATGTGCCCGAAGCCGGCGACACACTGCTGCGCGAAGCGCAGTCCAGCCACATGCAGCAAGGCTCCCTGTTTTTTACCCCAGTGAGCGCCGGCTACCTGCACCTGACCGGCCGCAAACTGCACTTCAAACCGCGCCGCACTCAGACCAAAGCGCGCGAAGTGAGCATGGCGCTCGCCGATATTGTTGAAGTCACGCCATACCGCGCGCTGGGCATCTATGGCAACGGCGTGCAAGTGCGCACCGCGCAGGGTGAAGAACGCTTCCTCGTCAACATCGGCGGCAACCAGGCGTGGGTTGACGCTATCACTACCGCAAAGTCGGCGGCACACGCCTGAGTTAGCCGCATGCGCCAACTCAGCATCCGCCCCGATGAAAAACTGCGCGGCGTAAAGCGCCGCCTGCGCGCGCTCGCCACCTGGGCGTCGCGCTTCGAGGGTTGGTTCCCGCCACGCGCGGAATGGGATTCAAAGTTCTCGAATTACAAGATTCCGGTGGCGGACCGCTTGGTGCGCCCGCCGCACACCACGCGCGAGATTCAGGCGGCGTGTCTGCGCCAAATGCTGCGCGCGGCCACTCATCTTGCGGCGGCGCGGCCGGCCGAACTGCGTGACACCTGCCGCATTGGCGTGTTGCTCACGCTGCCAGATATGTGGGACAGCGAAGTCACGGTGTTTTTCGACCGCAACTATTATCGCGGCTTTTTGCACAACGATGCCGCATACGCTGGGCGCAGCCTCTGCGCCGAATTCGGCGTTGAAAAACCTGCGGCATTCATCGAGAACGGCGCGCTGGTTCAAACCGAAGACGAACTCGACAATGGCCGCAAGATCATCCGCAGCTCGGAGTGGTGGACTATCGGCGAAGCGTTTTGAGCTGCGGCACGCGCCCTGATAGGCCGTGCCGGAGCGCGTCTATAGGCATATCTTCCGGTGCATCATTCTTATAAATTGTTGTTAATAAACCATTACTTACAATAATGCCGAATCGAACTATCCTGATATGGGCGTGCATTGTGGCGCTGGCCCTTGCCGCTGCAATCGCGCCCGCGCTGTTGCACGCACAACCCACGCCCTCGCACGACACTGCCATCCGCAAGGTGGTTGAACGCGCCGTAAACGCCAAGGATGCGCGTCAATTCGAGCAGGCGATTACGCATTACCGTGAAGCGCTTGCGATGGCGCGCGCTGCCAAGGACTCAAGCTGGGAAATCAGCCTGCTCGACGACATCAGCGAGCAATATCTCGCACTCGGGCGTTATAAGGAAACGCTCGACTACCAGCTGCAGGCGCATGCCCTGGAACCCAAGGACCATGTCGGCGCGGGTGACATAAGCCTTGCGCGCGCTTATCAACTCAACGGCGACTTCACGCGCGCGCGGCCGTTGTTCGAGCAC